>NZ_CBCRXM010000005.1:0-198332 GCF_965137005.1 Sphingomonas antarctica
ACGCTCTCGGTCCGCGGACGTGAGGTCGATGACTATGCCACTGCGCATCCGCGCTCACTCGCACGGCCACACGCCACTGGGAATCCCTAATTGGACTCAACCGTCAGGCGAGAACCACTAGGTATCCCTCACAGAGAGGACAACGCAGTGCCTGTCTCAAAGCATCTCGTAAAAAAGCCGAGCTTTTCGCGTCGTCCGAAAACTCGGCACCTGGCTTACTCTGTATCGAATACGGCCGACTTTCAAGTTTAAGCGCACCAGCAATAGCGTCGGGCGTTATCGCCGTACCACTCTTAGCCGAATCGATGATAAGGTTGATCATGGTTCGACCGCCTTCAATTCGCGCCCGACTACCCAACGCAGAAATTAGCAGAGTGATTATCGTTTTATGTTCAATTAATGTTTCTTCTATTAGGCGCCGAGTTGGGGTGGCAAAAACCTTAAACCATTCACGATCGTTGCTTCGGATTTTATCAGCCACCAATGAAAACATGCCCATCATCAGCGGTGGATAATGACGACCTTTGGATGTGTAAAAGTATACAAAGGGATGAAGCCCTAAACTCTTACTTTGGTTTCCTATCAGACTAGCCGTCACTTTCTCAAGGTTTGTTAAAAGCTTTAAAGTTTGTGAACCATCGGTGTCGTCAACATACTTCTCTATGGGCCGTTTTTCTGGATCCACCATTTCTGAAAGACTCATAAGAAGATCGAGAGCATCAGTAACTGATGATGATCCACCAAGGGGCAAGTCAATCGTCTTGATCGGCGTTTTCACCTCTGGCGCGAAAAGCGATAGGTGGATCGATTCGGACTTTTTCGTAATCGACGCCTGCATATCGTCAGTAAACTTCGACCAGTACTTATGCCCCGTTGCTGCACGAACCACGGAACGCGCTGCTAGAGCTGGCGCTTTTCTTCGATTCTGTAAGATTCTGCCTTCGGTTGGGTCTAGGATCGATCCCTGTGTATTTATTTTGAAAAACGAGGATTCGGCTTTGTCAGCATCGCCGTAAATCCATTGGACCTGTAGCCAAGTCGCGTATCTTCAGTCTGACGAACCTCGACCGGATACGTTGGTCGGCCGATCGTTATTCAGCGGCGACACCCGCCCGCGCGAACATATCCTCACCCTCGCTCGCCGCATCCTCGTTCGCCGCCGCGACCGCGCCTTTGGCTTGCTGGCGCTTGTCGAACGAACCCCACACCTGGTTCCAGTCGCCGCGCGTCGCCGCTTTCGAATATTCGGTCGCGCGGGTTTCGAAGAAGTTGGCGTGTTCCACCCCGTTGAGCAGCGGCGCGAGCCACGGCAGGGGGTGTTCGTCGATCATGAACATCGGCTTCATGCCCAGCTGGCTCAGGCGCCAGTCGGCGATGTAGCGGATGTACTTCTTGATCTCCTTGGGGGTCATGCCGGTCACCGCGCCCGAATCGAACGCCAGGTCGATGAACGCGTCCTCCAGCGTCACCGTGGTGTGGCACGCGTCGCGAATGTCGCGGATCACCCCGGGGGTCAGGCAGTCGCGTTCCTTGCAAAATGCGTGGAACAGGCGGGTGATGCCTTCGCAATGCAGGCTTTCGTCGCGCACCGACCAGCTGACGATCTGGCCCATGCCCTTCATCTTGTTGAAGCGCGGGAAATTCATCAGCATCGCGAAGCTGGCGAACAGCTGCAGCCCTTCGGTGAAGCCGCCGAACATCGCCAGCGTGCGCGCGATATCCTGATCGCTGTCGACGCCGAACGTGGCTAGGTAATCGTGCTTGTCCTTCATTTCCTTGTACTGAAGGAACATGCCGTACTCGCTTTCGGGCATGCCGATCGTGTCGAGCAAATGGCTGTATGCGGCGATGTGCACCGTCTCCATGTTGGAGAACGCGGCGAGCATCATCTTGACCTCGACCGGTTTGAACACGCGGCCATATTTGTCGTGGTAGCAGTCCTGCACCTCGATATCGGCCTGGGTGAAAAAGCGGAAAATCTGCGTCAGCAAGTTGCGCTCATGCTCGGTCAGCTTCTGCGCCCAGTCGCGGCAATCCTCGCCCAGCGGCACTTCCTCGGGCATCCAGTGGATCTGTTGCTGGCGCTTCCAGAATTCATACGCCCAAGGGTATTCGAACGGCTTGTACGTGGCGCGGGCTTCGGTGAGGGACATGGTCAGGCTCCGTGCAAAACCCCTCTCCCCTTGCGGGAGAGGGTCGACTCGCCAGTGGCGAGCGGGGTGAGGGGAAGATAGAAACTCATTGGCCGGAGTCCCAGCCGTGCAGGGCAAACGCATAGGCGCCGAGCAGGATCGCGCCGGACCCCAGCATCGTCGCGACGATCCGCCTGGCATAGGCGTTTTTGAGCGAAACCGCGCTTACGATCGCCCCCACTGCCAAGGCCGCCGCGACCAGCATCATGACCAGCGCCGCGCTCATGCGACCAATTCCGCCGAGGCGCGTTCAGAAACCCGAACCCCCAACCAAGGAGCATCCCCATGGCCGACCTGTCGCAAATCAAGGAACATATGGAAGTTATCGGCGCCGACGGCGTGCATGTCGGCACCGTCGACCATGTCGATGGCGACCGCATCAAGCTGACCAAGAAGGATTCGGGCGCTCAGGTCTCCGAAGGTTCGGGCAGCCACGAAGGGCATCACCATTACATCTCGGGCGGCCTCGTCGCCGGTGTCGAAGGCGACAAGGTCCGCCTCAGCGCGACCGGCGCCAACGCCGTCACGATGGAAGAAGAAGCCTAAGCCTTTCGCATCCGCCGAAACCGATGCCTGGCTTGCTATTGGCAAGCCAGGCATTCGTCGTAATCCTTCGCCTCGACCTCGATCTGGCGCAGATCGATGGTGTTGTCCGCTTCCACTCCGCCGGCAAAGCCCGCGCGCTGGATCGATTTCGAGCGGAGATAATACAGGCTCTTGATGCCCAATTCCCACGCGCGGAAATGGAGCATCAGCAAATCCCATTTTTCCACATCCGCCGGAATGAACAGGTTCAGCGACTGCGCCTGATCGATATAGGGCGTGCGGTCCGCGGCGAGTTCGATCAGCCAGCGCTGGTCGATTTCGAAGCTGGTCTTGTAGGTGTCCTTCTCGTCCTGGCTCAGGAAATCGAGATGCTGGACGCTGCCGCCCTGTTCCAGAATCGAATTCCACACCGCGTCGGAATTCTTCGCCTTTTCGATCAACAGTTTCTCGAGATACGGGTTCTTGATCGAGAAGCTGCCCGACAGCGTCTTGTGCGTATAAATGTTCGCCGGGATCGGCTCGATGCACGCGCTGGTCCCACCGCAGATGATCGAAATCGACGCCGTCGGCGCAATCGCGGTCTTGCAGCTGAACCGCTCCATCACGCCGCGTTCCTCGGCATCGGGACACGGCCCGCGCTCGACCGCCAGCAGCATCGACGCTTCGTTGACCGCCGCCGAAATGCGCTTGAACATCTTGAAGTTCCAGCTCTTCGCCGGTGCGCTTTCAAACGGAATGCCGCGCGCCTGCAGGAAGCTGTGAAAGCCCATCACGCCCAGCCCGACCGACCGCTCGCGCCCCGCGGAATAAGCCGCACGTTCCATGCCCGGTTCGGCGCGATCGATATAGTCCTGCAGGACGTTGTCGAGGAACCGCATGACGTCCTCGATGAACATCTTGTCGTCGTGCCACTCGTCCCACGTCTCGAAATTGAGCGACGACAGGCAGCACACCGCCGTGCGGTCGTTGCCCAGATGGTCGCGCCCCGTCGGCAGGGTGATTTCGCTGCACAGGTTCGACGTCGAGACCTTGAGGCCCAGTTCGCGGTGATGACGCGGCATCGCGCGGTTCACCGTGTCGGCGAACACGATATATGGCTCGCCGGTTGCCAGTCGCGTTTCGACCAGCTTCTGGAACAATGACCGCGCATCGACACGCGCGCGCTCGGACCCGTCCTTGGGGCTCGTCAGCACCCATTCGTCGCCGGCGCGCACCGCTTCCATGAACGCGTCGGTGATCAGCACGCCGTGGTGGAGGTTCAGCGCCTTGCGGTTGAAATCTCCCGACGGCTTGCGGATTTCGAGGAACTCCTCGATTTCCGGGTGCGACACGTCGAGATAGCATGCCGCCGAGCCGCGCCGCAGCGACCCTTGCGAAATCGCCAGTGTCAGCGAATCCATCACGCGGACGAACGGGATGATGCCGCTGGTCTTGCCGTTGAGGCCGACCGGTTCGCCGATCCCGCGGACATTGCCCCAATAGGTCCCGATGCCGCCGCCGCGCGACGCCAGCCAGACATTCTCGTTCCACGTCTCGACAATACCTTCCAGGCTGTCGGGTACCGAATTGAGATAGCAGCTGATCGGCAACCCGCGGCCGGTGCCGCCGTTCGACAGCACCGGCGTCGAGGGCATGAACCACAGCTTCGAGATATAATCGTACAGCCGCTGGGCATGCGCGGCGTCGTCGGCATAAGCGGATGCCACGCGGACGAACAGGTCCTGATAGCTTTCGCCGGGCAACAGATAGCGATCGGTCAGCGTGTCCTTGCCGAAATCGGTGAGCAACGCGTCACGCGAATGGTCGACCTCGACCGTGAAGCGGGGGGCGTGGACCGCCTTGGAATCGAGGCGTTCCAGCGGGGGCGCGGATGCGCTCGCCGTCGCCGTTACACTCGCCGCCATAGTTTCGAGGATCGTCGCCATCTGTCCGTCGCCTTCTGCACTGCCCCGGAAGTCCATCGAATCGCTCCCTCACCCTGTTCTAAGTCCGTTCTCACCGAACGCGAAGGGCGGCAGGTGCCATCCAGCCCGTGTCGGTCGCACGGGCAGGGCATCTCACAACTACATATAGTGTGTGCCTCGCCCCCGCGAACCACCAATAGTGCAAAATCTGTTAAGCAACGCAAGAGTCACGATTTCTGTGGGTAACTCTGCTGCACTGCAGCGGCGCGCCGGAAATGCGCGGGTTTCGACCCTCGCAAGGGAACGCCGGGGGAACAAAAAATATTCTAAAACACGAAAAAAGTCGGTAGCGCGACCCAATGGACACACTGCCCCATGCCGCGCTTCACGCCAGCCATGCCGGACTGTGGATCGCGCGCGACGATGGTCCGCGCGGGGTCGACCGGCGCGAGGCGCTCAGCCGCGCGGCGGGGGAGCCGCTGATCCTGCTCAACGCGCCCTTGGTGGGACAGCGGCTGGGCTATGCCGAAATCTCGGGGCTCGATTTGCTGGAGCTGTTCGCGTTCGTGCATCCGGCGCGTTTCGCGGTGCCGACGGCCAAGGGGCTGTGCGACGCATTGTCTTTGTCAGCGCCTGTGAGCGAGGCGGAGATCGCGCCAGCATTGCGGGTCATCGCCTCAAAACTGCTACACACATTGGCGCAACCCGATTGGGTGGAGCGCGCCGGCGCGGCGGACTCTCTGCGCGCCTTGGGCCGCGCGCGGTGGCCGTGGTTCTCGCTGGCCCGCACCGCGATGACCGACAGCGAGGCGCGTGAAGCCGGGCTGTTCCAGCGCCTGCCCGAATGGGAGGACCAACCACCGCCGCCGCCGCCGCGCACCATCGCGCTGGGCGCAGGCGCAGTGCAGGACCGCCTTGCTGCCCTGACCGGTAGCCGCGCCGAACCGCGCCAGGGCCAGCGCGATTATGCCCAGGCCGCCGCGCACATCTTTGCGCCGCGCGAACGCCGCGACGCGCCGATCATGACACTCGCGCAAGCGGGAACCGGGATCGGCAAGACGCTCGGCTATCTCGCCCCCGCGACTTTGTGGGCGGACGAGGCAGGCGGCACGGTGTGGCTGTCGACCTACACCAAAGCGCTGCAACGCCAGCTCGATGCCGAAACCGCGCGTGCCTATCCCGATGCGGAGATGCGGCGCGAAGCGGTGGTCATCCGCAAGGGCCGCGAAAACTATCTCTGCCTGCTCAACCTCGAGGACGCGATGCAGGGCGGCTTCGCCGGGCGTGCTGCAATCCTCGCGCAACTCGCCGGACGCTGGGCGGCCTACACGCGCGACGGCGATATGGTCGGCGGCGATCTGCCCGGCTGGCTGCCGTCGCTGTTCCGCCGCAACGGCACAACCGCGCTGACCGACCGGCGCGGCGAGTGCATCTACGCCGGTTGCCCGCATTACCGCCGCTGCTTCATCGAACGCGCCACGCGTGCCAGCGTCGGCGCGAAACTGGTCGTCGCCAATCACGCGCTGGTCATGGTCAACGCCGCGCGCGGGCGCGACGCCGCCAACCGCCCGACGCGCATCGTGTTCGACGAAGGCCATCATCTGTTCGACGCGGCGGATTCGACCTTCGCGGCTGCGCTGACCGGGGCGGAGGCGATCGAACTGCGCCGCTGGGTCATCGGCCCCGAAAGCAAGGCCAAGGGCCGCCGTCGTGGCTTGGCTGCGCGCCTCGGTGATGTCGTCAGCTATGACGATGAAGGCGCGGTTGCGGTGCAGGATGCGCGCGAAGCAGCGATGGCGCTGCCTGGCGACGGCTGGCTCGGCCGCATCGCCGAAGGTGACCCGTTCGGCCCGGTTGAAGAATTGCTCGGCGCGATCCGCAACACCGTCTATGCCCGCGCGACCGGCGAGGACGCGGGCTACGGCCTCGAAACCGAAGCCGCCGAACTCGACGGGCCGCTGATCGAAGCCGCCGCCCGCGCCGCCGCCGCATTGCAAGCCCTTCTCCAACCGCTCACCGCGCTCGGTCGCCGCCTCGAAGCCCTGCTCGACGAAGGTCCCGACTGGCTCGACGGACAGGCGCGTGCGCGCGTCGAAGGTGCCGTTGCCAGTCTCGGCTGGCGGCGCGACGCGGTATTCGCCTGGCTGGCGATGCTCGGACGGCTGGGCGGCCCGCTCGATCCCGATTTCGTCGACTGGCTCGAAGTCGCGCGCGGCGATGGGCGCGAATTCGATATCGGCCTCCACCGCCGCTGGCTCGATCCGATGCGGCCGTTCGCCGACGCCGTGCTCAAACCCGCGCACGGCGTCCTTGTCACCTCCGCGACACTCGGCGATCCCGCCGCCGCCGAAGCGCGCACCGGCGCCAACAAGCTCGACACGCCAGCGACCTATTTCAACGCCGCCAGCCCGTTCGATTACGCCGCCAACGCCCAAATCCTGATCGTCACCGATGTGAAACGCGGCGACGCACCCGCTTTGGCCAATGCCTATGCGCGGCTGATCGCGGCGTCGGAAGGCGGCACGCTCGGCCTGTTTACCGCGATCCGCCGCCTCCGCGCGGTCCATGCGCGCATCGCCGATCGCCTCGCCCGCGACGGCCTGCCGCTTTACGCCCAGCATGTCGATCCGATCGACACCGGCACGCTGGTCGATATCTTCCGCGACGATCCGCATGCCAGCCTGCTCGGCACCGATGCCCTTCGCGACGGCGTCGACGTCCCGGGCCATTCGTTGCGCACCGTCATCCTCGAAGGCGTGCCGTGGCCCAAACCCACGGTGCTTCACGCCGCGCGCCGTGCAGCAGCCGGCGGCACCGCCTATGACGATATCCAGATCCGCGCGCGCCTCGCACAGGCTTTCGGCCGCCTGATCCGCCGCGCCGATGACCGGGGGAGTTTTGTTATCCTCAGCGCCGCCGTCCCCTCGCGCCTGCTCGAAGCTTTCCCGCCCGGAACCCCGATCCGCCGCGTCACGCTCGACGAAGCCGCAGCCGCGATTGCCGCGTTCAATGCGCCACGACAGCCCTTGCCTTTCGCGGGAGAACCGGCAGGGACGGTTCACCGATGAAGCGCCTCACGCTCCTCCGCCATGCCAAGTCCGGTTGGGACGATCCCGCCGCGCGTGATTTCGATCGTGCGCTCAACGATCGCGGCAAGAAGGGGGCGGCGACCGTCGGCGCCCATATGCGCACGCTGGGGCTGGAGTTCGATGCGGTGGTCGCATCGCCCGCGGTGCGCTGCATCGATACGCTCGACGGGCTGTGGGAAGGTTTCGGTCGCACGCTGCACCCGCAATGGGACCGGCGGATTTACCTCGCCTCGGGCGTAACCCTGCTCGACGTGATCCACGACACGCCCGACGATGTGCAATCGCTGCTGATGTGCGGCCATAATCCCGGCCTCGAAGACCTCACTTTGATGCTGGTCCCCGACACCGCCGACGCTGGTCTGCGCGACGATGTCGAGGAAAAATTTCCCACTGCCAGTTTCGCCGAACTCGAATTCGACGGCGCTTGGGCCGACCTGCACAGCAAATCCGCGCGGCTGACGCGCTTCGTCCGGCCGCGCGATCTCGATCCGGACCTCGGTCCCGAACGGTGAAGCTGCGTCGCGCGGTCCCGGGGGACGAAGGCAAGCTGGCGCTGGTCGGCAGTGCGAGCTTTCTCGAAAGCTTTGCCAACGATCATGACGGCGACGCGGTCGTCAAGTTCGTCGATGAGACGCACTCCACGGCTTATTACGCCAAAATTCTCGCCGACCCCGCTTGCCGCACCTGGCTGGTCGAAGAAGCGGTCGGCGCGCCGGTCGGCTATGCCGTGTTGCAACCGGCCAATCTTCCCGAAACCGACGCCGCCACCGATGTCGAGCTGAAGCGCATCTACGTCCTGTCCAAATGGCATGGCGGCGGCTGGGGCGCGAAACTCTATCAGGCGATCGAGGACGAAGCGCGCGCGCGCGGCGCCAAGCGACTGGTGCTCAGCGTTTATGTCCACAACCACAACGCGCAAAAATTCTACGCAAAGCGCGGCTTCGGTCAGATCGGGCGCTGGGAATTTGCCGGCTTCGAGCAAACCGACGCGAGCGAAGACTTTATCTACGCCAAGCCACTTTAAGCGGCGAGCGCGGCCCGCAACTGGTCGCGCACCGCGATCAGCGCGCCGGTTATGTCATTGGCGGGAATCGCCATCGCGCCCGGCTCGGCCACCTTGCTGCCCCCGGCCAGCAATTGCTGCACGCCCTTCACGGTGTAACCGTCGCGATTGAGCGCCTGGTCGATGCGCTTGAGCAGCACCAAATCCTCGGGCCGATAGTAACGCCGGTTGCCCGCGCGCGTCAGCGGCTTCAACTGCGGAAAACGGCTTTCCCAATAGCGCAAAATATGCTGCGCCACGCCCAGTTCGGCACTGACTTCGCCGATCGTCCTGAGCGCGCCCGGCGTTTTCATGAGGACCGCTTAGCCCGCTTTCGCAATGCGGTCGCGCATCGTCTGGCTGGGGCGGAAGGTCAGCACGCGGCGCGGCGCGATCGGCACTTCGACACCGGTCTTGGGATTGCGGCCGATGCGCTCGCCCTTGTCGCGCAGGATGAAACTGCCAAAACCCGAAATCTTGACGTTATGCCCGTGCGACAGGGCTTCGCACATGTGGCGCAAAATGCCCTCGACCTGATCGGCCGAGTCGGCGCGCGACAGACCGATCTCGCGATGCAAGATGTCTGCGAGGTCCGCGCGAGTGAGAGTGCCGTCGTCTGCCATTGCCTTGCCATCCCCCCGGAGGTTGTCCGGCATTTACCGAAACCGCCCGCCTCGTCAAATATCTACCAGCGGATCGCTGCGGCGCCCCACGTGAATCCGCCGCCCATTGCCTCCAGCACGACCAAGTCGCCGGTCTTGATCCGTCCGTCCTTGACCGCGACATCGAGCGCGAGCGGCACCGATGCAGCCGACGTGTTGGCATGCTGATCGACTGTCACGACGACTTTATCGGGGCTGAGGCCCAGCTTGCGCGCCGTCGCGTCGAGGATACGCGCATTCGCTTGATGCGGTACGACCCAGTCGACATCCGCGATCGACAAGTCCGCCGCCGCCAGCGTTTCGCCCAGCACCGCCGCCAGATTGGTCACGGCGTGCTTGAACACCTCCGGCCCCTTCATGCGCAGCTTGCCGACCGTGCCGGTGGTGGACACGCCGCCATCGACATAGAGCAATTGATTGTGCCGCCCGTCGGCGTGGAGCTTGGCCGACAGCACGCCACGCCCGTCATCGGTCGCGCCGAGCACGATTGCGCCCGCGCCATCGCCGAACAGCACACAGGTCCCGCGATCTTCCCAGTCGAGGATGCGGCTGAACGTCTCCGACCCGATGACCAGCGCGTTGGTCGCGCTGCCGGCGCGGATCATGCTTTCGGCGACCGAGACCGCGTAAAGGAAACCCGAACACACCGCCGCGACGTCGAACGCGACGCAATCGTTGATGCCCAGTGCCGCCTGAACCTTGGTCGCGGTCGCCGGAAACGTCTGGTCGGGCGTTGCCGTCGCCAGCACGATCAGGTCGATCTCGCTGGCATCGAGTCCTGCCGCGTCGAGCGCCGCGCGCGCCGCAGCGGTGCCGAGCGTTGCGGTGGTCTCGTCGTCCCCGGCGATATGGCGAAACTTGATGCCGGTGCGCGCGACGATCCATTCGTCGGTGGTGTCGACGGTCTCCGCCAGCTCGGCATTCGACACGCGCCGCTTGGGCAGCGCCGAACCGGTGCCGAGGACCGCAGCACGCCTCATGCGGCGTTGGCCCGCGCGGTCAGATGACCGGGAAACTGGTCAAGGTCCTCGGTAATCCGCCGCGTGATATCCTGCGCCGCGAGTTTGGCCGCGACACCGATGGCATTGGCCACGCCCTTGGGGCTGGCCGACCCGTGGCTCTTCACGACGATGCCGTTGAGCCCGAGGAAAACCGCGCCGTTATGATTGTTCGGATCGAGGTGGTGCTTGAGCAACTCCGTCGCCGGGCGTGAAATCAGAAAACCGATCTTCGAGCGGAACGAGCTGGTAAACCCGCGCCGCAGCAAATCCGCCACGAACCGCGCGGTACCCTCGATCGTCTTGAGCGCGATATTGCCCGAAAACCCGTCGCACACGATGACGTCGACATCGCCGCGCGATAATTTGTCGCCTTCGATGAAGCCGGTGAAATTCAGCTGCAGATGCGCCTCGCGCAAGATCGCCGCGGCATCGCGAATCTCGTCGGTGCCTTTCAATTCCTCGCTGCCGATGTTGAGCAAGCCGACGCGCGGCCGCTCGACGCCCAGCGCGATGCGCGAATAGGCCGCACCCATCACTGCGAACTCGACCAGGTTGCGCGGATCGCACTCGGTGTTCGCACCGAGGTCGAGCATCACCACATCGTTATTTCCGAGCGTCGGCAGCAACGCCGCGAGGGCCGGACGGTCGATCCCCTTCAACGTGCGCAGCGACAGCTTGGCCATCGCCATCATCGCGCCGGTATTGCCCGCGCTCAGCGCGGCACCGGCGGTGCCCTGTTTCACCAGGTCGATGGCGATGCCCATGCTGGTGGTCTTGGCGCGGCGGATCGCCTGGCTCGGTTTTTCCTCGCCCTTGATCGTATCGGGTGCGTGGATCACGTCGCTGCATCCGGTCAGGCCGGGATGCTTGGTCAGCTCGGCATGCAGCACCGCTTCGTCGCCGACCAGCGAGAAGCTCAAATTCGGCCATTGCGCGCGCGCCAGTGCGGCACCCGCGAGCATTACGCTCGCGCCGCCGTCGCCACCCATTGCGTCGATCGCGAGCCTCGGGCCTGATGTCACGCCCGCGTCTCCCAGCGCCCTCAGGCTTCGACGGAAACGATCTCGCGACCGTTATAGTGGCCGCAGGCGGCGCACAAATGGTGGGGACGCTTCAACTCGCCGCAATTCGGGCATTCCTGAAAGGGCGCAGGCGTCAGCGAGTCGTGGCTGCGACGCATGTTGCGCCGCGAAGGCGAAGTTTTTCTTTTGGGGACGGCCATTGCGGCACCTTACTCGACGTTTGAACAAACAAAAAGGGCGGGAAACAGCCGCTCTACCCGGCGCCCATAGGGCGGCCGGGCAGGCAATCGTCACCCGCTTGGCGTGGGCGCGCCTATAGCCAAATGCGCCGCGCTTGCAAGATGGCGAAAACTTTGGCAGCGATTTCAAAGGGGATAAGGGGAAAATAATGATAATCTTGCCGGTCACACTGACCGCGGCGGGTCTCGCTGCGCTGCTGAACATCTGGATTGCGAATCGCGTCGGGCGCGTCCGCGGTCAGGAAAAGGTGTCCATCGGCGATGGCGGCAACACGCGTCTGATCGCGGCGATGCGCGCGCATTCCAATTACGTCGAATATACGCCGTTCGTGCTGGTGCTGCTCGGGCTGATCGAAATGGCGGCGGGCAGTCCGTGGTGGCTGTGGCTGGTGGCGATCGTTTACCTGGTCGGACGCGTGGCGCACGCGCTGGGGATGACCACCGACAATCCGCTGAAACTGCGGTTGGTCGGGACGGTGGTCACGCTGCTGACGCTGGCCGGTCTCGGGATCTATGCGATCACGCTGCCGCACCTCGATGCGCCGCATGCGGTGATCGTCAACGAAGGCTAAAGCCGCGCGATCAGTTTGGCCACCGAGGCATTGGCCTTGCGGCCCTTGTCGTTGCACACTTCCTTTTCGAGTTCGGAACGGATGTGTTCGACTTCGCGCACCGACAGATGCTCGATGCCGATGAATTCCTCGCGCGCGCCGTCCAGCGCGTAGAGGAGTTCATCCAGCTTGGCCTGCATCGACGCGGTGTCGCGATTCTGCGAATTCTGGATCAAGAACACCATCAGGAACGTGACGATGGTGGTACCGGTGTTGATCACCAACTGCCAGTTTTCCGAATATTTGAATGCCGGACCGGAGACGGCCCAGACGATGACCGTGCCGAGCGCGAGGACGAAGGTCGCCGGCTGTCCGCTGGCATTGGCGATCGCGCTGGCGATGCGCGTGAACAGATCGTCGAGTTTCTTGAGCATGCCGGTGGCCTTGGTTGCGTGAAGGTCGGCCCCGCATAACCGCGCTTTGCTGAACGGCAATCAACCTGCGGCAAGTACCGCATCGGCGACAAAGCCGTTGGTGCGCCGTTCGTGCGCGAAGGTCGACATCGGCCCGTGTCCCGGCACGAACGCGGTCTCGCCACCCAGCGGCCACAGCCGCTTGACGATCGCGTCGAGCAGATCCTGATGATTGCCCATCGGAAAATCGGTGCGCCCGATCGATCCCTGAAACAAAACGTCGCCGACGATCGCCAGTTGCGACGGTGCGTGATGGAATACGACATGGCCCGGCGTGTGCCCGGGACAATGATACACGTCGAAAATCAGGTCGCCGACGGTCACCTGATCGCCATTGATCAGCCAGCGGTCGGGTTCGAACACGCGCCCGTCGACGCCGTATTTGCGGCCATCGTCTTCCAGCCGGCTGATCCAGAACCGGTCCGCTTCGTGCGGCCCCTCGATGGGCACGCCCAATTCCTTGGCGAACGTCCCCGCCTCGCCGCAATGGTCGATATGGCCGTGCGTGATGAGGATCTTTTCGATCGTCACACCATGCTGCGCCGCCGCCGCCCGCAACCGCGGCAGATCGCCGCCCGGATCGACGAACGCCCCGCGCATCGTCGCGGTGCACCACAACAGAGTGCAATTCTGCTGTAATGGAGTCACCGGTATGATCGTGGCGTTCAGCGGCGGGTTGCTCATGGCGAGCGACTTGGGGCCGCAAGACGAACGTGACAAGGGTGATGCATGATCGGAGTATTGCTTATGGCCGCCGCGGCGCTCGCTCATCCTATCGTCATCGGCCATCGCGGCGCGTCGGGTGAGCGGCCCGAACATACACTCGCGTCATATGAGCGCGCGATCGAGGACGGCGCGGATTTCATCGAACCCGATCTGGTCATGACCAAGGATCACGTCCTCGTCGCGCGGCACGAGAACGAGATTTCGGGCACGACCGACGTGGCCGCGCATCCCGAATTTGCCGTCCGCAAGGCGACCAGGACGATCGACGGCCAACACGTCACCGGCTGGTTCACCGAAGACTTCACGCTCGCCGAACTGAAAACGCTGCGCGCGCGCGAACGCCTGCCCCAACTGCGTCCCGCCAATGCCGCCTATGACGGCCAGTTCGAAGTGCCGACTTTCGAGGAAATCCTCGCATTGCGCGAAAAACATCCGACCGTCGGCGTCTATCCCGAAATCAAGCATGGCACTTATTTCACCGGCATCGGCATGGCGATGGAGCGCCCGCTGCTCGCGATCCTCGCGAAACACCATCTGACGCGGGCGAGCGATCCGGTGTTCATCCAGTCGTTCGAGGTCGGCAATCTCGTCTGGCTGAAGGCACACACCAAGATCCGCCTGGTTCAGTTGATCGACGACAAGGGCACGCCCGCCGACCTGCCTTCCGAAACCTATGCGGCGATGCTTACGCCTGCAGGACTGGCCGCAACCGCCAGGCGCGCGGACGCCATCGGCATCAATAAATCTTTGGTCTCGACCGATCTCGTCTCGGCCGCGCATGCCGCCGGGCTAAAAGTCCACGCCTGGACCTATCGCGCCGAGAATTTCTTCCTGCCCGCCGCCGACCGCACCGGCGACGATCCGAAAGCGCACGGCGACCTCACCGCCGAACTCCGCGCTGCTTACGCGACCGGATTGGATGGCGTGTTCAGCGACTTTCCGGGGATTGCCGTGAAGGCGCGCATCAAATGACGTCGCCCCGGCGCAGGCCGGGGCCGCTGGCGTTCAGGGAACAAACGACTCCGCAAGGTCGTCCCAGTTCGGATTGGCTTCGCTGATCATCCGCAGTTTCCATAGGCGCTGCCATTCTTTGAGCGCCTTTTCCCGCGCAATCGCTTCTTCGATGGTGTCGTGAGTCTCGACGTGAACCAGTCGGCGCAACTGCCATTTCTTGACGAACTTCGAGCCAAGACCCAGCCGATGTTGTTCGAGGCGGGCGGAGAGATCGGCAGTCACACCGACGTACAATATACCCATCGGCTTGTTCGTCAGAATGTAGGTGTAGCCACCCCTTGTCACATCACGCGTCGTCCCGGCGCAGGCCGGGACCGCTGGCGTTCAAGCACTTCAATGTCCAGCGGCCCCGGCCTGCGCCGGGGCGACGCTCCCTCGCGCCACCGCCTCCGCCGCCCGCATCACCCGCAACACATTACCGCCGGCGAGCTTACCCAAATCGGCATCGCTCCACCCGCGCCGGATCAGTTCGGCGAATACCAGCGGATAGCCATCGACCCCGCCCAACCCCTCGACCGCGACGGGAATCCCGTCGAGATCGCCGCCCAGCCCGACATGGTCGTGCCCGGCCAGCTTCACCACCCATTCGATATGATCCGCCACCAGACTCACCGGGGTCTTCGGCATCGGATGCCCCGCGTCCCAGTTCTTCATCGCCGCCGCGCGGCGTTCGGGCTGGCCCTGCCACAAGGATTTCCCGCGTGCTTCCTCCGCGTCGCGTTCGGACGACCAGCGGCCGTAATCGGCGGACAAATGCCCGGGATAGAAATTGACCATCACCACGCCGCCATTGGCGGGCAGCAGTTTCAGCACATCGTCGGGCACGTTGCGCGGATGATCGTTCACCCCGCGTGCGCCAGAATGCGAGAAGATCACCGGCGCCTTGGTCGCAGCGAGCGCCGCGCGCATCGTATCAGGGCTGACATGGCTCAGATCGACCAGCATGCCGACGCGGTTCATCTCCGCGATCACCGTCCGCCCGAAATCGGTCAGCCCGTGATGCACCGGATCGTCGGTCGCCGAATCCGCCCAGTCGTTATTCTTGAAATGCGTCAGCGTCATATAGCCGGCACCCAGCGCGCGGAATTGACGGATCGCGGCGAGGTTGTTGGCGATCTGATGCCCGCCCTCGATGCCGATCAGGCAGGCGACGCGCCCCGATTTGTGTACGCGCACGACATCGTCGGCGGTCACAGCCATCGCCAGATCGCGCGGATAGGCGGCGCACAGGCGGTGGACCAGGTCGATCTGTTCCAGCGTTTCACGGATCGCCATGTCGCCGGTGACTTCGGACGGGATATAGACCGACCAGAATTGCCCGCCCATGCCGCCCGCGTGCAGCCGGGCCATGTCGGTCATCAACGGCTTGGGCCGCTTGTCGCTGTCGCGCGCCAGTCCCTCGACCTTGCTGTCGCAACAATCGCGCAGCTGTTCGGGCAGGTCGTTATGCCCGTCGATCAGCGGCGTGGCTTTGAGGATACGGTCGATCCGCGCCTTGACCGCCGGGGGGATCGGCGCGGCTTGCGCCACCGCGACCGAGGCCCAGCCCGAGAGGATGATGGTCCCCAGATATGTGCTCAACCGCATCCGCATTCGTATTCTCCTATCGGCAAGGCACCGATGCCGGGTGCGCGCGCACATCGGGTACGTCGTTGCCGCATGCCACCGCATCGCTCGCGTTGATCACGATATTCGCCTTGATCTGGTTGCCGCCGCGCAGGGTGAGCGCCCCGCGCACCGCGCTGACCCGGTTGTTCTGGATGATCGCGCCGCGTGCACCGTCCACGGCGATGGCGTTGCCCATGCCGACATGGATGACGTTGTCGCGGATCACCAGCCGGTCGAATCCGCCGTTGATCGTGCCGCGAAAGAACACCCCCTGCATCATCCCGTCGGCGCGGTTGCCGATGACGCTGATGTCCGATGTCGGCGGTTGGCCCAGCACCGACCAGCCCTGGATACAATCGGGGTGATCGCCATCGGTCTTTACACCCGCGGCATCGAACGTCGCCAGTTTCGGCGTGAAATGGCTGCAGACATTATGCTCGATCGCCACACGTTGCGCCGAAGCCATGTCGATCCCGTCCGAAATCAGCCCGGTGAGCTCGGTGTTGCGCACGGCGATATCCTGCGACTTGTTGATCACCACGCCGCGATACGCGCCGGTGATCGTCATGCCGTCGATCGCGATGTCGCGCGACCGCTGGACCCCGACGCCGTAACTCTTGCCGCCCGGACCGATCACCGTGCCGCCGCGGATGTGCAGGCCGGTCACCCCGTCGAGCGCAATGCCGGTGAACGTCGCGTTCGATGCGTCGAGCGTGATCGCGGGCGACCAGCTTTTGTTGCGCAGCGTCAGCACGCCCTGATCGCCCGACAGCTTGACCGTCGCACCGGGTTTTGCGCCGTCGATCTTGCCCGATGCATTGCCGCACGCGGACAGCGTCAGCATCACCAATATCATCGACCGCATCGCTTTTCCTCTCAACACGCCCATCTCAACACGCGACGACGTTGACCGCGAGGCCGCCGAGCGAGGTTTCCTTGTAGCGCTCGCTCATGTCGAGTCCCGTCTTGCGCATGGTCTCGATCACTTGGTCGAGCGAGACGCGGTGCGTGCCATCGCCTAGCAGCGCGAGCCGCGCCGCCTCGATCGCCTTGATGCTGCCGACCGCGTTGCGCTCGATGCACGGCACCTGCACCAACCCGCCGACGGGATCGCAGGTCAGGCCCAGATTATGCTCCATGCCGATCTCGGCGGCGTTTTCGACCTGCGCCGGGGTGCCGCCCAATGCTGCGGCGAGGCCCGCCGCGGCCATCGAACAGGCGACGCCGACCTCGCCCTGGCATCCCACTTCGGCACCGGAGATCGAGGCATTTTCCTTGAACAACGCGCCGATCGCGGCGGCGGTCAGCAGGTACGTCTCGACCCCGCCCGCGCACGATGCGGGGGCAAAGCGTTCGTAATAGCGCATGACAGCGGGCACGATGCCCGCCGCGCCGTTGGTCGGCGCGGTGACGACGCGCCCGCCTGCGGCATTTTCCTCATTCACCGCCAGCGCCCACAAATTGACCCAGTCGATGACGGTCAGGGGATCCGCCAGCGCGCGCTCCTGCCGCTCGAGCAGCTTGCGAAACATGTCCGGCGCGCGGCGCTTTACGTTCAGCCCGCCCGGCAAGATCCCCGACGCCGCGACGCCGCGATCGATACAGTCGGACATCGCGTCGCGGATCGCCTTGATCCGCGCGACGACCTCCTCGGGGGGCATCGATGCCTCTTCGTTGACGCGCATCAGTTCGGCGATGGTCTTGCCCTCGCGCGCGGTCATGGCGACCAGTTCGTCGCCCGATTTGAACGCGAACGGCACGTCCCAGCCGCCTTCGCTCGGCGCGTTGCGGCCCGTCTCCGCCTCGCCGATCACCGCGCCGCCGCCCACCGAATAAGCGGTCCAGTCGTTGATCGTTTGGCCGTCGGCATCGAACGCCGCAAAGGTCATCGCATTCGAATGAAACGGCAGCTTTTCCTTTTGCAGGAACAACATGTCGCGCGCCTCGTCGAACGCGATGGCGCGCGTCCCGCCCAGCACCAGCCGCCCCGATCCGCGCACCTCGTCGACCACTCTGGCCAGCGTGTCGGGACAAATCGTCGCGGGTCGCTCACCCGACAGGCCGAGGATGATCGCGCGATCGGTCGCATGGCCCTTGCCCGTCAGCGCAAGGCTGCCGAACAGACGCACTTCGACCCGCGCGACGCGCGCGTCGTCCTGCACGCGCGCGGCAAACTCCGCCGCCGCGGTCATCGGCCCCATGGTGTGCGACGACGACGGCCCGACGCCGATCTTGAACAGGTCGAAGGTGGAGGCGGGCATTGATAAGCCCTTACGAGCCTCGGCCCGAAAGAAGAAGCGGGACCCCGGCTCGGAGGCCGGGGTGACGTAAATGGGCATTCCAGCCAGATACTCGTCGCCCCGGGCTTGACCCGGGGTCCCGCTTCTTCTTCCACAGCGTGATGCTCGACACCGCCGCCCCCTTTGTTCTGCTTGACGATGCGCGGGAACGAGGTGCGTCGCCCGCGCGGCTGTATCAAGCGCCGGTGGAGGTCATCGCCACGCGCGATGTTGCGAAGGTGCGCGACTGCCTCGAGCGCATCCGTGAGGCGACGAAAACTGGTCGGCATGCGGCGGGGTTTCTCACCTACGAAGCAGGGTATGTCTTCGAGCCCAGCCTTGGCGTGCCGCCCATAGCGGGCCTGCCGCTGTTATGGTTCGGCGTCTTCGACACCTATGAGGAAATCGCCGCCGAGGCCGTCCCTGCACTCCTCCCCGATCCGGCCAGCGCGTGGCTCGGCCGGCCGCAACCGCGCATTACCTACGCGGATTACGACCAGAAACTCGCGCGCATTCTCGAATTGATCGCGGCGGGGGATATTTATCAGGCGAATCTGACGTTCCGCGCCGACGTTCCGTTCGTCGGCGATCCGCTGGCGCTTTATGCCGGGCTCCGTGAGCGGTCCCGTGCGGGCTATGGCGGGATCGTCTGGACGGGGGCGGACATGCTCCTGTCCGCGTCCCCCGAACTGTTCTTCACGCTCGAAGACGGCGCGCTCAGGGCCAAGCCGATGAAGGGCACCGCGCGCGACCGCGCCGCCGCCGCGCGCCTTGCGACCGACGAGAAACAGCGCGCCGAAAACCTGATGATCGTCGATCTCCTCCGCAACGATCTGTCGCGCGTCGCCGTGCCGGGGAGCGTCGCGGTGCCGCGCCTGTTCGAGATCGAAAGCTATCCGACGGTCCATCAGATGACCTCGACCGTCACCGCCACGCTCGCCCCCGAACGTGACGCCGTCGATGTCATCGCCGCGCTGTTCCCCTGCGGCTCGATCACCGGCGCGCCCAAAATCCGCGCGATGGAGGTGATCGCCGAAGTCGAGGACGAACCGCGCGGGGCCTATTGCGGCAGCATCGGGCGGATCGACGCGGGTGGGACGGGGGCTGCATTCAACGTCGCGATCCGCACGCTGCATGTCGTTGGCGAGACCGCGACCCTCGGTCTCGGTTCGGGGATCGTCGCCGACTCGTCCGCGCCCGACGAATGGGCCGAATGCCTCGCCAAGGGCGCGTTCGTCGCCTCGCCCCCGGCGTTCGACCTGATCGAAACCATGGCGTTCGATCCGCTCGACGGGATCGTCCACATCAAGGCGCATATGGAACGGTTGGCATCCTCCGCCGCCGTCTTTGGATTCAAATTCGATCGCCACGGGGTTCGCAACGACCTTCAGGCCGCGACGTTTCGCTTGCGCGAACCGGTTCGGGTGCGCCTGATCCTGTCGCGCACCGGTGCTACGTCGATCCAGGTCACGCCGCTGCCCGATATTCCCGAAGGCCCGGTGCCGGTCGCGATCGTCGCGCGTCCGACCCATGCGCGCGATATCCGGCTGATCCACAAGACGACCGACCGGCGGATTTATCCACGACGTCCGGATGGCGCGTTCGAGATCGTCATGACCGATGCCGACGGCTTCCTGACCGAAGGCAGCTTCACCAGTTTGTTCGTTGCCGATGCCACGGGTCGTTTGCGGACGCCGCCGCTGGCACATGGTCTGCTGCCCGGCATCCTCCGCGCCGATCTTTTAGCCGATGGGCGGGCATATGAAGCCGAATTGACCGCCTCCGACCTGCAAAACACTTTCTTCGTCGGCAATTCGCTGCGTGGCCTGTTGCCCGCGCGCCTCCTTCGCCTATAGCCGCCTGCGCAACACGGGGGACCAACGTGCCGCAGCTGTCCGACGCCATCAATCGCATTTCTCCGTCGCAAACGCTGGCGATGACCGCACGCGTCGGCGCGCTCAAACGCGCGGGTGTCGATGTGATCGGGCTCAGCGCGGGCGAACCCGACTTCGACACGCCCGATTTCGTCAAGGAAGCGGCGATCGACGCGATCCGCGCGGGCCAGACCAAATATACCGATGTCGACGGCACCGTCGCGCTGAAGCAAGCGATCGCCGACAAATTCCTGCGCGACAACGACCTGACCTACGGGCTCGATCAGATCAGCGTGAATTCGGGCGGCAAGCACACCCTGTTCAACGCGTTCGTGGCGACGGTTCAGGCGGGCGACGAGGTGATCATCCCCGCGCCTTATTGGGTCAGCTATCCCGACATCGTCCAATTCGCCGGCGGCACCCCGGTGTTCCTCGTCGCGGGTGCCAACCAACTGTACAAGATTTTGCCCGAACAGCTCGAGGCGGCGATTACGCCCCGGACCAAATGGGTGCTGCTCAATTCGCCGTCCAATCCGACCGGCGCGGCCTATTCGGCGGACGAATTGCGGGGCTTGGGCGACGTGCTGTTGCGCCACCCGCACGTCATGGTCCTGACCGACGATATGTACGAGCATATCTGGTACGCCGACAAGCCGTTCGCGACGATCGCCCAGGTCTGTCCCGGGCTCTACGACCGCACGCTGACGGTCAATGGCGCGTCGAAAGCCTATGCGATGACCGGCTGGCGGATCGGCTATGCCGGCGGCCCCGCATGGCTGATCAAGGCGATGGCCAAATTGCAATCGCAGTCGACGTCCAACCCATCGTCGATCAGCCAGGCGGCGGTGCTCGGCGCGCTGACCGGCGATCAATCGTTCCTGAAGGAACGCAATGCCGCGTTCCGCCGTCGTCGCGATCTGGTCGTGGCTGGGCTCAACGCCGCGCCGGGACTGCATTGCCCGACGCCCGAAGGTGCCTTCTACGTCTATCCCGATGCGACCGGCTGTATCGGCAAGCGCACGCCCGATGGAAAAATCATCGAAAACGACAGCGATCTGATCGATTATTTTCTCGATCACGCGCAAGTGGCGGCGGTTCCGGGCGTCGCTTTCGGGGTTAGTCCTGCGTTTCGCGTAAGTTACGCGACATCGGAAGCGATCTTGACCGAGGCCTGCCGCCGCATTCGCGCGGCTTGCGAGGCACTATCCTGAACAAAAGATAATCTTGTTGTTCAACTCCGGTGAAACCGGAGGCGCGCATCTTACGTATATCGATGCATATACGGGAGACGCGAGATGCTCGCACTGTTGAAGAATGACTTTACGCAGCGCTTCGCCGCGGGGTTCGCGCTGACCGCCGCCGTGATGGCGGTGTTGACCCAGCCAGGTATCCTGTGAGCGCGCTGCGACGCCTGCTGACCGGTGCGGCCGTTGCCGCCGCCGCGCTCGGCGTCGCGACGCTTGCGCCATTGGCGCAGGCGGCTGAGCGCACCGTGCTGGTGCCCGTCGCCAAGACCGACGTCGCCGCCCGGGGTAACACCGCCACCGCCGTGCTGGCGGGCGGGTGCTTCTGGGGCATGGAAGCGGTGTTCAGCCATGTGAAGGGCGTTCGCCAGGTCGTGTCCGGCTATGCCGGCGGCACCGCGCAGACCGCCAATTACGAGACGGTTTCCACCGAAACCACGCATCATGCGGAGGCGGTGCGGATCACCTACGACCCCCGCCAGGTCAGCTATGCCACGTTGCTGCGGGTGTATTTCTCCGTTGCCCACAATCCGACCGAGCTGAACCGGCAGGGTCCGGATTCGGGAACCAGCTATCGCAGCGCGATCTTCCCGCAATCGCCCGATCAGGCGCGCGTGGCGCGTGCGTATATCGCGCAGCTGAACGCCGCACACAGCTGGGGCGGCCCGCTCGCGACCAAGGTCGAAAGCGGCGGCTTCTTCCCCGCCGAGGCGTATCACCAGAATTTTGCGCGCCTGAACCCGCAGCACGGTTATATCCGCATGTGGGATGCGCCGAAACTGACGGCGTTCCAGCACACTTTGCCGCAGCTCTATACGCCCGCCTGGGCGGCTTAAAACTCGCCGCCGATCCCCACTTTCGCGCCGGTGTTCTTGCCGCCGGCGTGACTGACACCGGCATGAACCGAGAAGGGCGCGTCGCCAAAACGGTGCGCCAGGCTGGCACTGAACGCCACTTCTCCGCGGAATACCGCCGCATTGGACTCATAGGTCGTCTTGCCGGCACCCGACGGCATGCTCGGGGTCGATAACGCCATTGCGGCGGCAATGCCGCGCCGGCTTTCGCGCCGGTCATAGGCTGCCAGGTCGAACAGCTGGTTGATCGAACGGCCCTGCGCCGCAACGGTATCGTCGATCGCCGCCTGGCTGGTCTGCAAGCTCTCGATCTGCGCGTTCTGCTGCATGGCCACCAGCGATGCTCCCGACTGCCCGCCCTTGCCGAGGGTGCCGTTGGCATCGACCGTGACATAGAATTCGGTGCCGGTCTGCGCGGCATCCGACGCGGCGATGTCGCCCAATTGCACCGACGTGCCCGATCCGCCCAATTTGACCTGATTGGCGGCGGTCGTCGCGGCGTTGGCACCGATGGCGGTCGAACCGGCAAAGCTGGCAGTCGCCATATAACCGATCGCCGACGTGTTCATCGCCGATGCCGTGCTCTTGCCGCCGATCGCGGTCGTCTGCACATTGGTCGCGACCGCACCCGCGCCGATGGCCGTCGCGAACGTCCCCGTCGCCTGGCTGAGGTAACCGATCGAGGTCGCGACCAGGCCTGTCGCCTGCGCCGACGAACCGAGGCCCAGGCTGCCCAGCGTCGTGGCGTTGGCACCATTGCCCAGTGAGACTGCGGCGGATCCCGACGCGTTCGACGAACTGCCCAACGCCAGCGCGTTCGACGCGGTCGCCTGGCTGAAATACCCCAGCGCGACCGCGCCAAATCCGACTGCCTGATCGGCATCGCCGATCGCGACCGCGCCCTGACCGTTCGCGGTCGAGCGGTTGCCGATCGACGTCGCGCCGATCCCGCCGGTGGCGACGTTGGTCGTGCCGATCGCGACGCTGTTGGCATTGCTGGCCAGCGCATCGGTGCCGATGGCGATGCTGTCCGCGCCGGTCGCGTTGGCGCCGATGACGCCGACATCGCCGCCGTCGGTGCCCAGTGCGACGCTGCGCGCCCCGGATGCGCGCGCGGCGCCGCCGATGGCCGTCGCGCCGGCGGTGAGCGCTTGTGAATCGGTGCCGATGGCGGTGCCGTTGATGGCCGCGGCATTGGCGCCATGGCCGACCGCGATGGCGTCCTGCGCGGTTGCGCCACTGAACGTGCCCAACGCGACCGCACTGTCGCCGGACGCGCCCGCGCCGGAACCGAATGAAACGCTGGCATCGCCATCCGACGCCGCGCCCACGCCGATTGCCACGGCCGAGGTGGTGGCCGAAGCACCCGCGCCGACGGCGACACCGTTGGTGTCGCTGGACGCGGTCGTACCTACCGCGACGGCATAATCACCCGTCGCAAATGCAAGAAAGCCGTTGGCGACCGCGAATTGTCCGGCCGAGGAATTGAATCCGGTGGCCGTTCCGTTGCCCGACGCCTGCGCCGTATAACCGATCGCCGTCGCCCCGTCCGCTTGGGCCTGGGACTGTGACCCCGCCGCTAGGCTGTTCGCGCCCGTCGCCGTCGCGCCATGGCCGATTGCCGTCGACAAGGTCCCGAGAGCACTGGAGGTGCCGCCAATCGCGGTCGAGGAATCGACCGTTGCGCGCGCATCGCTGCCCAGCGCGGTGCTGTTCGCCCCCGACGCCACCGCGCCAAGCGCGTCGCCGTCCCCTGAGTCCCCGCCAATTGCGACACTGTTCGCGCCGGTTGCGCGCGTGGCGTTGCCGAGTGCGGTCGCCTGGGCTCCGCTTGCCTGTGCGGTTGCGCCCAGCGCCGTTGCCGCATTACCCGTTGCAGCCGCTTCGCCCCCCACCGCCGTAGCATTGGCCGTCGTCGCGGTAGAGTTGGTACCGCATTCGGTCGAACGCGTATTTACGCCGTCATTGCAGGGCGCCGTGCCGTCGGCGCGCGCCGGTGAGGCGGCGAGCGCGCACAAGGCGGTCGACGTCAAGATCAGATGCTTGCGGAAGTTCATGCCCGGTCCCCAATCGCGACGCGTCAAATGGCGCCTGTGTCGAGGTTATCACAAAGGAATAAGGTTAACATCGTCGTAAAATGTGCGCCCTACGCTGCGCGTTTCTATGCCGCGAGTGGAAAGCTCAACAGTCGGTCCTGCACCGGCACCAGTGCGCGTGCCCGGCTACCCACTGCGCGGATGATTTCGGGATGGTGGGCATCGAGCCCCCCGGTCAGCGCGCCAAAAGCGGGCAGGATGAGCTTTGTCGCACTCATCACGAAACAACGGCGCGCGACGCGACGGCCACGGGCAGTGACGCGCAATTTCGGGTGGAAATGGCCGGACAGTTCGGGGCGCGGGTCGTCGGGCTCGGCTTCGTGGCGCAGGATCACGCCGTCGACCCTCGCCTCATCGACAACCCGACCGCCGCAATGATCGGTCATCCCGGCATCGTGATTGCCCGCGATCCACACCCAGTCGGTGACTGCGGTCATCGCGCGTAATTGCAATTGCGCAGCGGGGCTGAGCCGCTCGCAGCCCTTCTTGTCGTGAAAGCTGTCGCCAAGGCAGTACAGCGTTTCGGCGCGGGTGATGGCCAGCAGATCGGCCACCTCACTCAACGTCGCCTCACTGTCGTAGGGCGGCAACATCTGTCCGAATTTGGCGAACCAGCTCGCTTTTTCGAGGTGCAGATCGGCGACGATCAGCGCGCGCTGCGCCGGCCAATAGAGTGCGCCCTGCGCCAACGCGGCGAACTCGACATGCGCGAACGGAAAGCGAACCATGCCTCCCCTTATTCGGTCAGGCAGCGCACCTGCAACTTGCAAACTGCGGGGGGCAGGAAGCGAACCTTCTTTTCCGCGAAATCGACCGACACGCGCCGAAACCCGCGCAGCGTGTCCATCCCCAGTAACATTGCGGGTTTTTGGGTCAGGCCAAAGCGCTTGAACGGGTGCGCGTCGGCAAAGGCGATGACGACGTTCTGAACATTGATCCCGCCGATCCGCACGCGTCCGACAGCCGCCACTTGTGCCGCCAACCGCCCGCCGGTCACGTCGACCAGTTCGGTGTTGAAGAACGCCATCCGACCGTTGCGCTTCGCGAGCAATTTGCGAAGCGGGCCATTGCCGATCGTATTCTGCGCCCCGGAATCGATGATCACGGTGACCGGCGTTCCATCGACATCGGCATCGACCAGGACCAGTTGACCGTAGCGCGAGCGCGCCGTGACGACGATCGTGTCATCGTCGAAATGCTCTTTTTCGCCCGCCGCGAGAACAGTCATCGTCCGCTTGCGGAAATCCATGACGATCCGGCGGCCCTTGAGAGTGTCGACCCCGAGCAGTCCTTGTGCGCCGATATTGGTCTGGTCGAGCGCCGCGGCGTCCACCTCGTCAGTGTCATGTCCGGCGATGCGGATCGTCGGCACGCGCACCGTCGATATTTCGGAGACCCCCGACATCGAGTGGAGGATCGCACGGCTGCCGGTTTTCAGGCCCAACCGGTCGGCGACTTCGTGCGACACGACGGTGCGGTCTGCGCCGGTATCGACGACGAAGTGATAGGGACCCTGGCCCGAAATCGTCACCGGCACGGTCATGCGCATCGCGTCGTCATTGGCGGTGGCGACCTGAGCAGTATGTTCAACCGGCGCCGTTTCGGGTGGCGCAGCCGCTAGGCTCAGCACACCGGCGACAGCGATCGAAAGGCCTCTCCCAAAGCTCATGTGACGGGCATGACAGATCGTGACGAAAGCGCAATCAATCCTCGCGCATCGCTTCCTCAGCCAAGGCTTCCGCCTCGATCAGCAATTGGTCGTCGGCGAGACCGGTGGCCACCCGTTCGCGCCCGATCAGCGTGAGAACCGGAACGGCCAAGGGTGTGACACGCGGCAAATCGACATGCAGCATCGTGTCTGCCGCACGGTCGAGCAAATTGCCCAGACGTCCGATGTCGGTCATTCTTCCGCGCGCGTCATGCCATGCGGCTTTCATCAGCAAGTGGTCGGGCTCGTAGCGGCGCAGCACATCGTAGATCAGGTCGGTCGAAAACGTGACCTGCTTGCCCGTCTTGCGTTTGCCCGGATGCTGACGCTCGACCAGCCCGCCGATCACCGCAACCTCACGGAACGCGCGTTTGAGGAGATGCGAGCGTTCTACCCAATCGACGAACTCGGTGTCGAGGATGTCGGCCGAGAATAGCGACGCGGGGTCGGTGATCTTCTCCAACCCATAGGTTGCAATGGCATAATCATTAGCGACGAAGCCGAGCGGTTTGAGCCCCAGCCGGTCCATCCTTTGCGTCACCAGCATGCCGAGCGATTGGTGCGCGTTCCAGCCTTCGAAGCTGTAGGCAACCATGTAATGCCGCCCCTCGCGCGGGAAGGTTTCGACGAGGAGTTGGCCGGGTCCGGGAAGTTGCGAACGGCGCGACTGGACTTCGAGCCATTCGCGAACATCGTCGGGGAAACGCGCCCATTCGCTTGGCGTATCGAGGAACGCGCGGACGCGTTCGGCCAAATTGGTGCTGAGCGGCATCCGCGCGCCGCCATAGGTCGGGATGCGCGCGGGGCGGGCGGTGGCGCGGACGATCAGATCTTCGGTGTCGATCTTTTCGACTTCGAGGCTCATGCCCGCGAAGAAGAACGTGTCCTTGTGGCTCAGCGTCGCAGCGAATGCTTCCTCGACCTTGCCCAGCTTTCGCCCATTCTTGAAACGGACATTGAGCATTGTCGCCTCGACGATGATCCCGGCGTTGAGGCGGTGTTGCGTCACGAATTTGGGATGACTGACGCGCCACATCCCGTCCTGTTCGGTCAGCCGCTTGAAGCGTTCATACGCCTTGAGTGCATAACCGCCGGTAGCAATGTAATCGAGGACGTTGCGAAACGCCGTCGCATCCAGCCCCGAATAAGGCAGCGCGCCCTGCAGTTCGGCGAGCATCGTCGCTTCCTCAAACGGCGCGGCGCAGGCGCAGGCCATGATGTGTTGCGCCAGAACGTCGAGCGCGCCAGGGCGGAAGATATCCTCATCCAGCGCGCCGGCTTCCACCGCATCCAACGCCGCGCGCGCCTCCAGATATTCGAACCGGTTGCCAGGGACGATGACCGCTTCCGAACTTTCGTCGAGCCGGTGATTGGCGCGACCGATCCGCTGGAGCAAACGCGACGACCCTTTGGGCGCGCCCATCTGGATCACACAATCGACGTCCCCCCAATCGACCCCGAGATCGAGGCTGGCGGTGGCGACGAGGCCGCGCAGGCGCCCGTCGGCCATCGCATTTTCGACCTTGCGTCGCGCCTCCAACGCCAGGCTGCCATGATGGATGCCGATCGGCAGTTGCAGGTCGTTCGCCTTCCACAAATCCTGAAAGATGAGCTCGGCAAGGCTGCGGGTGTTGCAGAACACCAAGGTCGTCTTATGCGTCTCGATCTCCGCCATCACCTGCGCGGCGGCGTAACGCCCCGAATGTCCGGCCCAGGGGACACGATCCTGCGGCAACAGGATCGAGATGTCGGGCGGCGCGCCATTCTCGCCCAGCACCAGGCGAACGCTGTCGATGTCGCCGTGCGGCGCGAGCCACGCGCGGTAGACGTCGGGGTCGGCGACGGTGGCCGACAGCGCGACGCGGCGCAGGCCGGGGGCGAGCGCTTCGAGCCGCGCCATGCACAAGGCGAGCAGGTCGCCGCGCTTGGTCGGCGCGAACGCGTGAACCTCGTCGATGATCAGCGTTTTCAGCCCCGCGAACATCATCAGGCTGTCGGGATAACTGAGCAGGATCGACAAGGACTCTGGCGTGGTCAGCAGGATGTTGGGCGGGCGTTCGCGCTGACGCTTGCGACGGTCCGACGGCGTGTCCCCGGTGCGCGCTTCGACGGTTATGGGGAGGCCGGCGTCTTCGATCGGCGCAAGGAGGTTGCGGCGTACATCGACGGCGAGCGCCTTGAGTGGGGAAACGTAGAGCGTGTGAAGCCCGTCAAACCGATCGCCCTGAGCTTGTCGAAGGGTCAGTTCGGATAACGTCGGCAAGAACCCCGCCAGCGTCTTTCCCGCTCCCGTGGTGGCGACAAGCAATGCGCTTTCACCCGCCCGCGCGGCATCGAGCATTTCGAGCTGGTGGCGGCGCGGTGTCCAGCCCTTGCCTGCGAACCAGTCGGCAAGTGCTTGAGGCAGGTGGGAATCGGGCGCCATCTCTCCCATATGGGGGGCATGCCCCGCTTAGGCCATTGGATCGAGCCGCATCCGCACGGCATTTACATTCCGCCCGCCGATGCGTGGGTCGATCCATCGCGGCCGGTCGATCGTGCGCTGGTCACGCACGGCCATGCCGATCACGCGCGTGGTGGGCATGGCAAGGTCTGGGCGACGCCCGCCACGCTGGCGATCATGGACACGCGTTACGGGGAACAGGCCGATCCGTGCGCGGTCGACTATGGCGAGCCGCAACGGGTGGGGGAGGTCGATGTGACGTTCCTGCCCGCGGGGCATGTCCTCGGTTCGGCGCAGATCCTGCTCGAATATGCCGGTGAGCGCGTGATCGTATCCGGCGATTACAAGCGTCGCAGCGACCCGACCTGCGTGCCGTTCAAGCCGACGCCGTGCGACATCTTCATCACCGAGGCGACGTTCGGCTTGCCGGTGTTTCGTCATCCCGAAGTCACCGACGAACTCGACAAGGCGTTGCTGGCACTGCGTGAGGAGCCGGAACGCTGTGTGCTGATCGGGGCCTATGCGCTTGGCAAGGCGCAACGGCTGATCGCCGAGTTGCGTGCGATGGGGCATGCCGATCCGATCTACATTCACGGCGCGATGCAGCGGCTGTGCGATTTATACCAAACATTCGGCGTCGATCTCGGCGAGCTAAGACCCGCGACGGGCGCGACCAAAGCGGAGATGGCAGGCCACATCATCGTCGCGCCGCCATCCGCGCTGCAGGACCGCTGGACGCGCCGCTTGCCCGATCCGATTACCGCGATGGCATCAGGCTGGATGCGTGTCCGCCAGCGCGCGGTGCAAAAGGGCGTCGAGCTACCGCTGATCGTCAGCGACCATGCCGATTGGGACGAACTGACCGCGACGATCGAGGAATTGCGACCTAAGGAAGTGTGGGTCACGCACGGTCGTGAGGACGCATTGATCCACTGGTGCCAGCTGCGCCAGATCAAGGCGCGGGCGCTGGATCTGCTCGGGTTCGACGACGAGGACGACTGACATGAAAAAGGGCTCGTCAGTTTCCTGACGAGCCCTTCAATTCACGCAGAAACGCTTAGGCGAAGCTGACAGTCGTCCGGCGGCGGCGCGCCGCGCCGCCGAGCAAGCCGAACCCGCCGAGCATCAGCGCCCATTCCGCCGGTTCGGGCAGATTGGTGACCGAGTTGATGTAGTTCGCGTTGAACTGCACCGGAGCGAAGCCGTTCAGCTCCCCGAACGTGTCGTTCAGCTTGTTGTCGATATCACCGCTATAGGGCTGCAGCCCAAAGGTCAGCCCGTAGGACGTCACCGACGAGATTTTGCCGTTCAAAAATTGCGGGCCACCCGAATCGCCGCCCGCGCTGCTGACTTCGCTCGCGCCGCGACCGGTGTTGCAATATTTCGGGCTCGCGGGGCCGCCAAAACCTTGCGTGACGAGCAAACAGGTCGAGTCGTTCTGAGCCAAGCCGTTGTCGAAATCCGAGATGTACGAGTGAGCAGTCTCACCCGTCGTGCCGCCGAAAAACGAGGCGTCGAGAACGCCCTGGAAGACCGAATCGCCCAGCCGGGTGTCGTAACGGTTATCGCCCTGACGCAGACGGCCCGTGCCGAGGTTCACGCCTACGCTGCCGCCCTGATCCGAACGACCACCATAACCCGCGATGTTGTAGTTGGCACCGACCAAATTGCTTGTCGTGTCGAGCCGGTAGCCGGTCGCAAAGGCGGGAGCGGCCTGCGCCAGCGTCACGATCGCGATGTCATGCGAATCGATGACGTCGCCGGTGTACAGCGGATTGACGCTGAATGCCGCGACGTTGATGCGAACGGCCCCTGCAGCAGGCGTGCCGGTCGTGCCGATGACGGCTTCGGGATCGGTGCCGCCGTAAAAGGTCGCCGTCGCCGAGATCGGCGTGATCGCGCCGTGGCCGCTGCTGACGCAGTGGCCGGCGGTGAGAACGTGGATACGGTCAGCGAGCAGCGAGCCCGAACAGATGAATTTACCAGCTGCACCTTCGTCGAGGATGAGCGCGACCACACCGCTATATTTGCTGTTGTCATAGCCCGGAACTGGCGAGTGAGCCCAATAGATCGGGTTGCCCATCATGCCCGGCGGTGTCGGCGGAGCCTGAGTCGCGGTCGAGGTCTGACCGATGATGTTGTTCTGCGCGGTCCAGGTCAGGCCGTTGGACGTGCCGGAAACCGTCTTGGCCCCCGCGGCGCTCGAAATAACGAGCGCGACGGCCGTTGCCGCCAAAACATTCATTTTCATATCAATCCCCAAACCCCTGGCCGGCCCCACCGCCGACTAATCTTGGAAGTGTGCTTATTCGTTAATCTCTCGTCAACCAAAAAATCGCGGATCGAAAACGCTTCGTGGTGGGACAGTTTGCCTTGGCGATCAGGCGGCCAACTTCCGCAAAACATAGGGCAAAATACCGCCGTTGAGGAAGTATTCGAGCTCGTTGACGGTATCGATGCGGCAGCGGGTCATGAACGTCTCGATCGTGCCATCCTCGCGGGTAAGCGTAACCTCGACATCCTGGCGCGGGCGCAGCTTGGCGACGTCCATGATCGTGAACGATTCAGTACCATCGAGCGACAGCGTCTTGCGGTCGGTGCCGTCGGCAAATTGCAACGGGACCACGCCCATGCCGACGAGGTTCGACCGGTGGATACGCTCGAACGACTCGGCGATGACGGCGCGCACGCCGAGCAACGTCGTGCCCTTCGCTGCCCAATCGCGTGACGACCCCGTGCCATATTCCTTACCCGCGATGACGATCAGGGGGGTGCCGTCGGCCTTGTGGCGCATTGCCGCGTCATAGATCGGCATGACCTCGCCATTATAAATTGTCATGCCGCCTTCGATGCCGGGGATCATCTCGTTCTTGATGCGGATGTTGGCGAAGGTGCCGCGCATCATCACCTCGTGATTGCCACGCCGCGCGCCATACGAGTTGAAATCGGCGCGGGTGACCTGGCGTTCCTGCAGCCACTGGCCGGCGGGCGAATCCGCCTTGATCGAGCCAGCGGGCGAAATGTGGTCGGTGGTGATCGAGTCGCCGAAGATCGACAGTGTGCGCGCCTCGACGATGTCGGCGACCGGCGCCGGGGTCATCGACATGCCTTCGAAATAAGGCGGGTTGGCGACATAAGTACTGCCTGCGCGCCACGCGTAGGTGTCGCTGCCCTCGATCTCGATTGCCTGCCAGCGTTCGTCGCCGGCGAAGACGTGGGCGTAGCGCGACATGAACATGCCGCGGTCGACATTGGCTTCCATAACTTCGCGTATTTCGGCGTTCGAGGGCCAGATGTCGCGGAGGAAGACGGGGTCGCCGTGCTGGTCCTCGCCCAGGGGGGTGGTGACCATGTCGGTGGTGACGGTGCCGCGCAGGGCGTAGGCGACAACCAGCGGTGGACTCGCGAGGAAGTTGGCGCGGACGTCGGGCGAGACGCGGCCTTCGAAATTGCGGTTGCCCGAGAGGACCGAGGCGGCGACGATATCGCCCGCGTTGATCGCGTCGGAGATCGGTTCGGCGAGCGGGCCGGAATTGCCGATACAGGTGGTGCAGCCATAGCCGACGAGGTTGAAGCCCATCGCGTCGAGGTCCGCGGTCAGCCCCGCCTTGGTCAGATAATCGGTGACGACCTGCGATCCGGGGGCGAGGCTGGTCTTGACCCACGGCTTGGGCTTGAGGCCGAACGCGCGCGCCTTGCGCGCAACGAGACCGGCCGCGACCAGCACGCTGGGGTTCGAGGTGTTGGTGCAGCTGGTGATCGCCGCGATGACCACGTCGCCATCGCCAATGTCGTGATCGGCGCCCGCGACCGGCACACGCTTGGGCGTGTCATGCTTATAGGTGGCGATAAGGTCGGCGTTGAATTCCTCATCCACGTCGGTGAGGAACACCTTGTCCTGCGGGCGCTTGGGACCGGCGAGCGAGGGTTCGACGCCCGACATGTCGAGTTCGAGCGTGTCGGTGAACACCGGGTCCTCGGCGCTCATTTCACGCCACAGCCCCTGCGCCCGGCAATAGGCTTCGGTCAGCGCGATGTCCGCTTCGCCACGCCCGGTCAGGCGCATATAGTCGGTGGTCTTATCGTCGATCGGGAAGAAGCCGCACGTCGCGCCATATTCGGGCGCCATGTTGGCGATCGTCGCGCGATCGGCGAGCGACAGCGCGTTGAGGCCGGGGCCGTAAAATTCGACAAAGCGCCCGACGACGCCCTTGGCGCGCAGCAGCTGCGTCACGGTCAGCACCAGATCGGTCGCGGTGATGCCTTCGTTGAGGCTGCCGGTCAGCTTGAAGCCGACCACTTCGGGGATCAGCATCGACACCGGCTGGCCGAGCATCGCGGCCTCCGCCTCGATGCCGCCAACGCCCCAGCCGAGCACGCCCAGCCCGTTGATCATCGTCGTGTGGCTGTCGGTGCCGACACAGGTATCGGGATAGGCGACCGGGCAACCGTCTACGCCGTCGGACACCCACACCGCCTGCGCGATATGTTCCAGATTGACCTGATGACAGATGCCGGTGCCGGGTGGCACGACCTTGAAATTGTCGAGCGCCTTCGAGCCCCATTTGAGGAATTCATAGCGTTCGCCATTGCGGGCATATTCGAGTTCAACGTTCTGTCCGAACGCCTGGGGGGTGCCGAATTCGTCGACCATCACGCTATGGTCGATGACGAGATGGACGGGGACGAGCGGGTTGATCTTGGCGGGATCGGAGCCGAGCGCGGTCATCGCGTCACGCATCGCTGCCAGATCGACGACGCAGGGCACGCCGGTGAAATCCTGCATCAACACGCGCGCCGGGCGATACTGAATTTCGCGCGTGGCGCGGGGATCGTCCTGCCACGCGACCATCGCCTTCAGATCGTCGATCGTGACGGTCACGCCGTCTTCGAAACGCAGCAGGTTTTCGAGCAGCACCTTCATCGAGAAGGGCAGCCGGTCGATATTCCCCAACTGCTCCGCCGCCTTGGGCAACGAGTAATAGCTCACCGTCCGTCCGCCGCACGTCAGGGTGGTGCGCGTTTCAAGGGTGTCCTGTCCAACGGCGGTCATGATGCGAATTCCCCGATTGTGCGTGTGCAAAATGCCTTAGCAAGCGACGCGGATGGGGCAAGGGCGGGCATCGGGACGTCAGCTATTGGTGGGAAGCCGACGAGCCGATTAGCGGGTTCTGGACGGACGATTGTCCGTTGAGATTATGGTCAGTCGCTTGCCCGTGCCAGAGCTGTTTAGAGTATCCCGCGTTACCAGTAGCGTTGCTCCCGGCGTAAGAATGCCGTCCAGTAAAAGGCGGAATTGCTCCGGCACACGAGCCCTTGCTCGCTCATCCGCTGTCATGCTTTGTGACGCGATGCCGTGCGGACCGGGCAAGGTCAGCCGCAGCCAATTATACCCGTGCGGGCCGATGCTGCTCAGTGTGAACGCGGCCGTTTCGATTACGGCTCCGTCTATTCCCAGATCACTTGCTCCGATCAGGATGCCATTTCGCAACACCACGATCCTGCGATCCCTTCCACTAACCACGATCGACACCGGGCCGGTCGGCGAAAGCTGCGGTTGCCACCAATACGCTGCGTTGGGCGTACTCGAACCTTTTGGATTGGCGGACAACAGTGTGGGGGTTGGGGCAATCTCGGGGACAGTAGCATTTTGAGTGACAACGACTGTCACGCCAGTTGTGGTCGCAGCGTAGAGCAATTTTGCGAAAGCAAGCGGCAAGCGGATGCAACCGTGCGAGGCAGGATAGCCCGGTAGCGGGCCGGCGTGGAGCGCAATGCCGTCCCAAGTCAGCCGTTGCATGAAGGGCATTGGGGCGTCGCTGTAGAGGTTCGATTTGTGTTCGACCGCTTTCTGCAAGATCGTAAAAATGCCCGTGGGCGTCAGATGCCCCTTCTTCCCGGTAGAAACCGTGGAGACGCCGATCGGAACGCCATTGCGATAGGCGTAAGCACGCTGTGTAGCGACGCTAACGATTACCGTGACAGGACCTTCGGGAGCGATGTCGGGCGCCCAAAGATATTGGCCCGGCTTGAGCTGCTCGATGACGCCATCCGCGATCGCAGGCGGATCAACCTGCGGCGGTACCCCGGCAGCGACGAGGACCAACGCAAGAGCCAGAAGTGATAGTTTGAACACATCGGGTCCCTTCGCGGGAGCACAACGTGTCTCTCAGTCGCTGTCAAAATGGTCAGCGATAGGGCTGCCTACTCGGCTTCGACTGCAAAAGCGATTGGCGGCAGCGTTAGGCCGTTACAACATAGCGTGTTATTGCAGACACATCACCTGAATTGCCCGCAAGCATCCCGTGACCGAGAGACGTTTTGCGCTCCCGCTTGCTTACAGGGAGCAAAGGCATGACCGCCGACTACAGCGTAATTGAGGGCAGATTGGATGGGCCCTCGGCCCCGTATTCCCACACCAGGCTGAAAACCCGCACCGGCTTCGAGTTTTACGTCAGGTCGGCTTGCCCGGCTGATGCTGAGGACTTGGGAGAACTGTTGGCAAACATCAGCGACGAAGACCGGCGGTTCAGGTTTCTCACCGCCGTGAGGAACATTCCGCCTCAAACGCTTTCACGCATGACAGCCGTCGATCACGAAAACACCGAAGATTTCTTTGCCTTTCACGATGGCATGATGATCGCGACGGCGATGATCGCGACCGCGACCAAGGGGTTAGATGCCGACCGATCTCGTGCGGAAGTCGCAATTGCGATCCACAACAAATTTAGAGGGAAGGGTATCGGCTGGGTAATGCTCGAACACGCCGTCGCCTGGGCGAAGGCAAAGGGCATCGCAGTAGTCGAGTCGATCGAGAGCTATGACAATCATGATGCGATCCAGCTTCAGCGGGAGATGGGGTTCTCTTCCCGTCCCTATCCCGGCGACGCCTCACTCGTGGTTATCGAAAAGCAGCTTGGATGAGCGCCTCAAAGAGAGTTCACCAAGAGAGCACGAACCTCCGCTATTGGGGCGTTAGCGGACACTCCGGAGACCCTCTCCGCGGCATTGGTTGGAGCAATATTTCACCTAGTCCCAGTCGCGTTGCCAGTTCTTGCGCCAGGCGAACGGACGCTGGCGTGCGATGCAAATCTTGATCGGCCAAGGCTATTTGCTTGGCCGTCCGCTGCCCGCCGCGGCGCTCCGCAGCCTGCTGGCGCAATAACGGCGGTCGTCGATCTCCATGTGGGTCAAAATGGTTCATATCGAGACGATGGGTCGCGCAATGCGGCCGAGCGGCCCATGTTCGAATCGATTTGAACGTGTTAAGCCCTTGGCAAGAAGGTTTTTAGGGGTGTTTCGATGAAACTTGGCGTGTTTTTCCTGGCTGCCGTGATCGCAACCCCTGCCGCTGCGGTCACATACGATCCGCATGCCGATTTCTCGACCGCGGCCAATCCGAACGGTGCTTATAGCTATGGCTATGAGACCAGTCTGGGCGGGGCGTTGACGCTGTTCACCAACGGCGGCGCGGCGAACGGCCAGTCGCAGACCTGGACCTCGCCTGCGGTCGATCAGTATCTGGGCGTCTACAACCCGGCGACGTCGATCCTGCAGCATCCGGGGCAGTCGGGACAATATTCGATCCTGCGCATCACGCTGGGCGCGGGCAGCACGTACACCATCAATGGCGGCTACGGTAACGGCGACAATGCCAGCACCGACGTGCACGTTCTCGCCAACGGGGCGTCGCTGTTCAGCGGCGCGATCAACGGTGGCGGTTCGTCTTCGAACTTCAGCCTGAAGCAGTATTTCGCCGCCGGCACGACGATCGATTTCGCGGTCGGCAATGGCGGCAACGGCTATAATAACGACAGCACGCTGCTCAGCGCCTCGGTGGCGTCGGTTCCCGAGCCGGCGAGCTGGGCGATGATGCTGGGCGGGTTCGGCCTGATCGGCGCCGCGACGCGCCGTCGCGTTCGGGCGGTGGCAACCTACGCCTGAGCATTCCCTATTCTGACCGAAAGGCGTCGCCGGTTGGTTCCGGCGGCGCCTTTTTCATGTCGGGCGTCGAGCAACCCTCGTGCGAAGGATCGAGTGTCGCCGTCGACGGGTGCGGTGCTCAGGCGGTGTTTATGGGCTTCGGGCTGATCGCGTCGACCGGCACTTCGAGCGTGTAGATGAACCCGGCGGGGTTATAATCGAGCTGCACGGCACCCTTTAGCTGTTGACCCAGCGACGACATCATCCGCGTTCCGAAACTTCGCCGCGTCGGTTCGTTGACGCGCGGGCCGCCGGTTTCGGTCCATAGAAAGCGAAGACGACCGTCATGCTGTTGCCAGGCGATGTGGACCTGGCCTTCCGGCACCGACAGCGCGCCGAACTTGGTGGTGTTGGTGCACAGCTCGTTGAGGGTCATCGCAAAGGCGATCACGGAGTTGGACGAAATCGGAATGGTGTCGCCGGTGATGACGAACCGGCCGCTGCCCTGATCGAACGGTTCGATGGCGCTGCGCACGGTGCTTTCGATCGTCGCGTTGGACCAGCTGACCTGGATCAGCAGGTCGTGCGCGCGGCCAAGGGCTGCGAGCCGTCCGTCGATGGCGGCATTGGCGTGCGCCAGGCTGGTCGCGGTCCGGATGCTCTGATTGGCGATCGCGCTGACGGTGGCCAGCGTATTCTTGATCCGATGATGCAATTCGGCGTGGATCAGATCCTGAAGCTTGTCGGCGGCTTCGCGTTCTTCGGCGTCGATACCGGCCTGGACGAGCAGCGCCTTGGCATCGATCCCGGCCTGTTCGAGCGCGAGTTTGAGGCTGTCGTTCTCGGTCGTCAACGCGTCCTGGAGCGGCTGGTTCTCGTCGATGATCAGCTGTTGTTTTTCGGTGTTGTTGACCGTTTCCAGATGCAGCGCCTGCGCATCGATGCCCGCCTGTTGCAGTTGATCGCGCAGATCGCGATTCTGTTCGGTCAGCGAAATGTCCGCCGATTGGAGCGACGGCACCACCTGCAACACCCCGGCACCGACCATATCCTGCAGCTGTGCGACCATATGGCCAGCCTCGACGGGCTTGGCGAAAAAGCGGCTGTCGGCTGGCTTGTCGGACTCGGTCGGCCGGACCTGGCCCGACACCAGGATGATCTTGATGTGCGGCCAGCGGTTGTGCACCGCATGCGCCAGCTTCAGCCCATCCATCGTTCCCGGCATCTGGATGTCGGTAAACAGCAACGACACATCGTCGCGCGATTCCAGAATCTCGATCGCTTCATCTGCGCTGACGGCTTCGAGCGGCACGAACCCGGCGTCTTCGACAATGTCGACCGCGCGCATCCGCAGCAGCATTTCATCCTCGACCACCAAAACGATCGGGGAAAGTTCAGGTGTCGTCATTCGTGATTCCTTCGACCGCGCAGGTTTGTCAGCTTCGCTTTGTGACAAGTAACCGTCGGCGGCGAAAGCGCGACGTGTGACGTGCCCCCGCGCCGGCCGCCCCCCGTCATTGATCGACTAACGGTGCGCGCTCCACGCCAAGCGACGGACGTCGCCGGTGATCAGACGGCCCTTAAAGGCTTTCCGGACGCGATCGGCAGCCGCGCCGGTGGTCATTACGACGCGGGTGCCGCCCGACAGCAGCGTCTCGATCGCACTGATCGGCAGCGACAGCTTGTCGCATTCGGCACGCACGTCGGCCTCGGTGCCCTGGATGTTGATGGCGCGGGATGACGGCACCTCGTTACGCATAGCGCTTTCCGACTGACGCCAGGTCATGAGCAGGCGATCAGGAGCGTCGCGAGGCCGGCAGCCGTGCGGCTGGCGACCATGGCGAACCGATGGCGGGCCGAGAGGTTATTGAGGTCCATGCGTTCGATCCCGAGATGTAAGCGGGAGCGCAACGGTCTCTCAGGCGCAGACGCTTACCCGACGGGATGCTGCGATATGGCCATGTAGCACATCGCTGGCGTCTTTGACAGGATGTGGGGAGGTCGTCAGCCGCCATCCCTGCCGCCCTGTCCGCGGCACCGGTCGGAACAATATTTTACCTGGTCCCAATCGCGTTGCCATTTCTTGCGCCAGGCGAATGGACGCTGACATGCGACGCAGATCCTGGTCGGCAGATTCGGTTTTTTATGCGCCATTTGCCGCCAACGCGCCGGGCGTGACATCGCGGCAACTTGTCATCGGGGCGGCGCGGCCATAAATTGCGGGCTTCCCGAAATCGATCACATCCCAAGGATTACCATTGGCCTCGTTCAAAGTCCCCACGTTTCAAGACCGTACCGACGCAGCCGCCAAGGCCAAGCAAAAGGCGCTCGACCGGTTGAAGGCCAAGCCGCCCGTCGACGAGGCGCTGGCGGCGCAGCAGCGCGCGGCGTGGGAGCAGCGTCAGGCCGCGCTGGCCGAGGAACGCGCGGTCAAGGCCGCGGCGACCGCCGCCGCCAAGGCCGAAAAGGCGGCTGCCAAGGCCAAGGAGATTGCCGAAGCGGCGGCTGCGGCCGAGCTGAAGGCGGCGCGGTTGAAGCCGCCGAGCGCGGCGGAGATGAAGGCGGCGCGCGATGCCCGCTATGCGGCACGCCAGGCGCGGAAATAACTTGGCCGCCAGCGGCCGCTATGCCTGACGCTTACGAACATGGCCGCCGCGACGGATTGCGGCTGGCGCTGGCGGTGCTGGCGGCGGAAGAAGCCAAATGGGCGGCGCTGCTCGGCGACAGCCGGTCGGGCCGCACCAATTATACGCGCCAGGTCAGGCACAAGGCGCTGCAGGTGGCGCAGACGCGGGTGCAGACCGTACTCAATCGATTGTCGCCCAAGGACGATCCGGCGGTGAGCGCCGAATTGCTGGCGGCGATCGCGGAGGCGGGGCTTTAGGCCGCCTTCCGGCGGCGCAGGGCGAGCAGATAGGTCCCGACCGCCAGCGCAGCGAAGATGAACCACTGCACCGCATAAGCGCGGTGATTGTTGGGGATTTCGTCGAGCGACGGCGGTGCGCTGGGCTTCAGGCCCGGCGCCGGGGTGGTCGCGACGAGGCGATAGACGTGCTTGGTGTCGGGGGCGAGACGCCCTTCGACCGGGCCACCGCTCCACACTGGATTTTTGGCATCGCGTGACCATCCGGCATCGACCGACAGGCCCGGCCCTTCGGCACCGGTGGCGCAGCGCGCGATGTGGCTCCAGCCGGCTTGATCGGCGGTGTTGCGCCCGGCCTTGGCCTCCCAGCCGGTGACGCGCAGGCAATAGCCGCTGGCCCGGCGGAACAGCGGCGGGTTCTTCGCGTCGGGAACATTGGGCAGCGCGATTGCGGGGAGGTTGGTGTTGGCCGCGTAAGTCGCCAGCAGCCCTTCCTTCCACCGTGCGCGGTGCAACTGCCATAGGCCGAGCCAGATCATCCCGGCGGCGGCGAGCGCGACAACGATCGTCGGGATCAGCGGCAGGCGTTTCACTTGATCCGCCCTTCGCGCGCGGCGTTGCGATATTCGCTGGCAATCAGTGCAGACTTGGCGATGCGCAGACCCCAGACGACCAGCGCCAGCGACAGCGCGGGCCAGATCAGCGCGTGAACCCACCAGGGCGGGCTTGCCGCCAGTTCAAGCGCAATCGCGCCGACGACGATCGCCGTGCCGATGATCAACGTGAGGAATGCGGCGGGGCCGTCACCGACGTTGAAAGCGGTGAAGTCCAGGCCGCACGCGCTGCAGCTTTCGGCGAATGCGATCAGCCCTTTGAACAGGGTCTTGGCGCCGCAGCGCGGGCAGTTGCCGCTCACGATCCACCGTTCGTGCTGAGGAGGGGCTGGGCCTGTCGAAGACCCGTCTCGAAGCACCAGTGCAGCTCCGGCCCTTCGAGACGCCATTTCGACAAGCTCAATGGCTCCTCAGGGCGAACGGAATAGCGTGTCAGCCGCCGTGGATCGGCGCGCCCCAGCCGCCCCAGACATAGATGCTGATGAACAGGAACAGCCACACCACATCGACGAAATGCCAGTACCAGGCGGCGGCTTCGAAACCGAAATGCTGGCGCGGGGTGAAGTCGCCATTGTACGTGCGCTTGAGGCAGACGGCGAGGAAGATGGTGCCGACGAGGACGTGGAAGCCGTGGAAGCCGGTCGCCATGAAGAACGCTGCGCCGTAGTTCAGCCCTTTGAACGCGAATGGCGCATGGGCATATTCCCACGCCTGAATGCAGCTGAACAATGCGCCGAGGCCGATGGTCCACCACAGGCCGGCCTTCAGCCCCTGACGATTGCCGTGAATCAGTGCGTGATGCGCGTACGTCACCGTGGTGCCCGAGCACAGCAGGATCAGCGTGTTGAGCAAGGGGAAGGCGAACGGATCGAGCACTTCGACGCCCTTGGGCGGCCAATGTCCGCCGACGACATCGACCGTCGAGGGGAAGAGCGAGAAATCGAACCACGCCCAGAACCAGCCGACGAAGAACATCACTTCGGACGCGATGAACAGGATCATGCCATAGCGCAGATGCAGCTGGACGACCGGCGTATGGTCGCCCGATTTGGCTTCGCGAACCACGTTGGTCCACCACTGCAGCATGGTGTACAGCACCGCGGCGAGGCCGATGAAAAAGACCCAGCCGCCGCCATTCGGATGGCCGACATGCCCGCCATGCATCCACATGATGCCGCCCGCCGCCATCGTCAGCGCAGAAAATGCGCCGATGATCGGCATCGGATCGGGAGCGAGGATGTGGTAATCGTGGTTCTTGGCGCCGGACATGGTCTTACCCTGTAGTTGCGTTTGTTGAGTCCGCCCTAACCAGCCTTGGGTTGGTCGGCAACGGGATAGAAGGTGTAGCTGAGCGTGATTTCCGACACGTCGTTGGCGTCGGGATCGTCCAGAATCTTGGGATCGACGTAATAGATCACCGGCATCCGCGCGGTTTCACCGGGCGCCAGCGTTTGCTGGGTGAAGCAGAAACACTGGATCTTGGTGAAATATTTGCCCGCCTGAACCGGGGTGACGTTGAACGTCGCGGTGCCGGTGACGGGTCGCGAACCGTTGTTGTGCGCGATGAAGATCGCCTGTTCGCGCTCACCGATGGTCACGCCCTGAGTCTCTTCCTCGGGCTTGAACGACCAGGGGATGCCGGGGGCGTGATTGGCGTCGAAGCGGATCGTCATCGTCCGGCCGGTCACTGCGCCGGGGGCACGAAGCCCGCGCTGAGTGGTGCCGTTGAGCCCCGTCGCCTGACAGAACAGGCGATAGAGCGGGACGCTGGCAAAACCGAGGCCGACCATCGCCAGCGCGATCGCCGCCAGCATCATCGCCGTGCGCTGTTTGGGATCGCGCGCCAGCACGTTCATCCCGGATGCCCGATCCGCGCCAGAGTGATGAAATAGAATAAGGCGCACATCGCGATCAGGGCGATGGCCGTGGCGATCGAGCGTCCCTTGCGGCGGCGGTTGAACTCGGGGTCAGTCATACGAATTTGTCCACGACGAGCGCCGCGAACAGCGCGAAAAGATAGATGATCGAATATTTGAACAGCCCGCGATCGGCCCGTGGCACCCGGCGCCACACCCGCACCGAAAGCAGGAAAAAGGCGGATGTGAGGACAACCGCAATGCCGGCATACAGCGCCCCGGCCATCCCGATCACCGGCGGGATCAGCGCGCAGACGGCCATAGGAATAGTGTACAGCACGATCTGCCGCCGCGTCGCGACTTCGCCCGCGACATTGGGCAGCATCGGAATGCCCGCCGCTTCGTAATCGGCCTCCATGAACAGCGCCAGCGCCCAGAAATGCGGCGGCGTCCAGAAGAAGATCAGCAGGAACAGGATGACCGGCAGCATGCTGACCTGGCCCGTCGCCGCGACCCAGCCGATCAACGGCGGGAAGGCGCCGGCGGCTCCGCCGATAACGATGTTCTGCGGCGTGCGCGGTTTGAGCCAGATGGTGTAGACCACCGCGTAGAAAAAGATCGAAAACGCCAGAATCGCCGCCGCCAGCCAATTGAGCGCAAGGCCCATGGTCAGCACGGCGAAGCTGCCGAGGCCGACGCCGAAATGCAGCGCGGCCTGCCGTTCCATCCGCCCGCCGGGCAACGGCCGTTTGGCGGTGCGTTTCATCTTGGCGTCGAGATCGGCTTCCCACCACATGTTGAGCGCGCCCGACGCGCCGGCAGCCAGCGCGATGGTGAGGATCGCAGTGAAGGCAAGCGCGAAGGGCAGATGCACCGGCGCGACCAGCAGGCCGCAAATCGCGGTAAACACGACGAGCGTCATCACGCGCGGCTTGGTCAGCGCGAGGAAATCGCGCCAATCGGCGGGGAGGGCTGGAGTGGCGAGGGTGCTCACGCCCGCGCCCATAGAGGCTTTAGTCCGGCTCGACCACTGCCCAGATCGGAAGGTGGTCGCTGGCGTGGCGGGTCTTGAGGCTGTGATGCACGCCCGCCTGTGTTACTTTCAGTCCGCCGCCGACCATGATCCGGTCGAGTCGCGCCATCGGGCGGCGCGCGTGAAAGCTGGGGCCGGTCGCCGCCATGCGATAGCTGTGTGCGAAATCGCGGAGGCAGCCGCCGGTCTGAGTCCATTCGTTGAGGTCGCCCATCAGCACCACGGGCATTTTGTCGCGCGTATCGACGGCATCGATGATCGCGCGCGCCTGACGCCGCCGCTGCAGGCCCGACAGATCGAGGTGCATGCCGACGACGCGGAACGGCGCACCGGCGATTTCGAGATCGGCGATGACCGCGCCGCGCGGTTCGATGGTCGGCAAATCGATATGCGCATGTGCGGTAATCTCGATGTCGCGCCGGACGAGGATGGCATTGCCGTGCCAGCCGATGCCGCCATCGCGGGGGCTGAGCGGCACGTGCCGATATGGGGTGCAGCGCGCGATCAGTTCGGGCGGCAGCGCGGCTTCCTTTGCGCCGAAGCGGCGGTCGGCCTCCTGCAAGGCGATCACATCGGCATCGATTTCGTTGAGCACGTCGAGGATGCGTTCGGGACGGCGCAGGCGATCGGTGCCGACGCCTTTGCGCATATTGTAGCTGGCGACCTTGATCATGCGGGGGGCGTCGTAGCAGAGTTCACGATCACCGCCATTGCCGCTAAGCGCGTCGAAACTGTCACCGGAATTTGAATTGCCAAGCCTTTACACCCGTTTCGCCGCCGACCTCGACGCGCTCCTCAACGCATTGCTGCCCGATTCGAACCGTGGGGCGGTGACCGTCGAGCCGCCGCGCGATGCGAGCCATGGCGATCTGGCGACCAATGCGGCGATGGTGTTGTCCAAGGCGGCGGGTACCAACCCGCGCGCGCTGGCCGAACAATTGCAGCCGCAGCTCGAGGCCTTGCCCTATGTCGCGGGGGTCGAGATTGCCGGGCCGGGGTTCATCAACCTGCGGTTGAACGACGCGGTATGGCGCGAGGAACTCGACGCGATTGTCGGCGAGAGTGGGGATTACGGCCGCTCGACCGTCGGCGCGGGTAAGACGGTCAATGTCGAATACGTCTCCGCCAACCCGACCGGGCCGATGCACATGGGCCATTGCCGTGGGGCGGTGGTCGGCGATGCACTGTCGGGGCTGCTCGAATTCGCCGGGCATACGGTGATCCGCGAATATTATGTAAACGACGCGGGCGGGCAGGTCGATACGCTCGCGCGGTCGGTGCATCTGCGGTATCTGGAAGCCCTCGGGCGGCAGATCGGAGCGATTCCCGAAGGGCTGTATCCGGGCGATTATCTGGTGCCGGTCGGACAGGCGCTCGCCAGTGAATTCGGCGACAAGTTTGCCGACGCGCCCGAGAGCGAGTGGCTCAAGATATTCCGCGAGCAGGCGGTGGCGGCGATGCTGGTGCAGATCCGCGCCGACCTCGCGCTGCTCGGCATCAAGCATGACCGCTTTGCGTCGGAAGCCGATGTGCAGGCGCGGCACATGCCCGAACAGGCCGAAGCCAAGTTGCGCGCGGACGGGCTGATCTATGACGGGTTGCTCGAAGCGCCCAAGGGCCAGGTCGCGGAGGATTGGGAGCCGGTCGAACTGCCGCTGTTCCGCAGCACGCAGTTCGGCGACGATCAGGACCGGCCGATCCGCAAATCGGACGGCAGCTGGACCTATTTCGGCGCGGACATGGCGTATCACTGGCAGAAAGCGGCGGATGCCGACGCACTGATCGACGTGTGGGGTGCCGACCATGCCGGGACGGTCAAGCGCATCCGCGCCGCCGTCTCCGCCCTCACTGGCGGCAAGCCGTTCGACGTCAAGATCATCCAGATGGTCCGGCTGCTGCGGGCGGGCGAGCCCGTCAAAATGTCCAAGCGCTCGGGCAATTTCGTGACGCTGGCCGAAGTGGTCGAGGAGGTCGGCAAGGATGTCGTCCGCTTCACCATGCTCAGCCGCAAGGCCGACGCGCAGATGGATTTCGACTTCGCCAAGGTGGTCGAGGCGACCAAGGACAATCCGGTGTTTTACGTCCAATACGCCCATGCGCGGATCGCGAGTCTGGGGCGCAAGGCGGCGGAACTGGGCGTGGCCGAGGGTGCGCCGGATTTGAGCTTGCTTGGCGATGCAGACTTCGAACTGGTCAAGCTGGCGGCGCAATTCCCGCGCATCGTCGAAAGCGCGGCGGGTGCGCGTGAGCCGCATCGCATCGCCTTCTACCTCTACGACCTCGCGGCGGCGTTCCACGCGTATTGGCATCGCGGCAATGACGATGCGCGCGCACGCGTGCTGGTCGCCGACGATCATGATTTGACCCGCGCCCGGCTTTTCCTCAGCCGTCAAATTGGGCAGGTTATCGCCAACGGTCTGGGGATATTGGGCGTGAGCCCGGCGGAGTCGATGTGAATGGCGCGAATTGACGAGGACAGTGTCGGGTTTCTGGAAGAAGCCGAGGCCGGCCCGCCGTTCGCGCTGATGGTGCTGGTCGCGCTGATGGTCATTGCGATGATCGCGGGCGGGGCGTGGTATTTGATGCAGGGCCGTGCCGCCGAAGACGAGGGCACCGGCGCGCTGATCGCCGCGCCCGCGGGGCCGTACAAAATCAAGGATAATGGCGCGAACGGCATGGACATCGAAGGGCAAGGCGATGCCGCCTTTGCCGCCAGCCAGGGTGCCGAACCGCAGGGCCAGATTGATCTGAATGCCGCGCCGGAAACGCCGATCGCGGTCAAGCGCGTGCCGGACAAGCCCGTTGCGGTGACGGCCGAAAAGCCTGCCGTCGTGGTCGCCAAGCCCGTGGATACCGGCCCGGTGCTGAGCGGCCCCGGCATCGTCCAGCTCGGATCGTTCGACACGCGCGAAAAGGCCGAGCGGGCGTGGAGCGCGATGTCCTCGCGCTTCGATTATCTCAAGGGGCTGACCCATGCGGTGCAATCCGGCGAGGTGATCGGGCGGACGGTCTATCGGCTGCGGGCTAGTGCGGGTCCGAATGCGGGATCGATCTGCAGCCAGTTGAAGGCGGCGAGCGAGAATTGCCTGGTCGTCGGATGACACCGGCCATATTCGGGCTGGCGGGACCGGAACTGACCGCCGACGAGCGCACGTTCTTTGCGGACGTGAAGCCCGCGGGCTACATCCTGTTCGGGCGCAATATCGTCGATCGCGCGCAGGTTCGCGCGCTGACCGACAGTTTGCGCGCGCTTGAAGGCCGCGATGACGTCGCAATCCTGATCGATCAGGAAGGCGGGCGCGTCGCGCGGATGCGGCCACCCGAATGGCCCGCCTTTCCGGCGCCGGGGGCATTCGAGGCGCTGTACGATCTCGCGCCGATTTCGGGAATCGAGGCGGTGCGGGCGAATGCGCGCGCATTGGGGCTGATGCTGTCCGAAGTCGGGATCAATGTGGATTGCCTGCCCTTGCTCGATGTGCGGTCGGCGGAGACCCATGACGCGATCGGGGATCGGGCGTTCGGGACCGACCCGTTGCTGGTGGCGGCGCTGGGGCGGGCGGCGATCGACGGCTTGCGCGAAGGCGGCGTCGTCGGCGTGGTCAAGCATATGCCCGGACAAGGCCGCGCGGCGGTCGACAGCCACCATCATCTGCCGACGGTCAGCGCCAGCGCCGAAGATCTGGCGCGCGACCTGTTCCCGTTTCAGCGCTTGGCCGATGCCCCGATGGGGATGACCGGGCACATCGTCTTCGAGGCGTGGGATGCCGAGCGGCCCGCGACGCTGTCGCCGACGGTGATCGGCGATGTGATCCGTGGTCAAATCGGGTTTGACGGGTTCCTGATGAGCGACGATCTCGACATGAAGGCGCTATCGGGCAGCGTTGCGACCCGCGCGGCGGACTGTGTCGCGGCGGGCTGCGATGTGGCGCTGAATTGCTGGGGCCGGATGGACGAGATGGTCGCGATTGCCGCGGCCTTGCCCGCGATGACGACGCGGGGACGCGAACGCCTCGACGCGGCGATGGCGACGGCCGGTGCGCCTGAGGGCGACTTCGCGGAAGCCATCGCCAAGCGCGACGCCTTGCTGGCTCAGGTCGCGTGACCCTCCGGCACATATTGCCGATGTTGGCGCTCGTCGCGTCGCCCGCCCTGGCGCGACCGTTGCCGGCGATCGGCTGGACCGGCACGGCGCGGGTATTCGACGGCAACCGGACCATCGACATCGTCGTCGATACGCAGGTCGAACCGTTCGGCACCGCGCGTTCACGAAGCTGGATCGTCGGCGAAGGGCCGGATCGGGCGCGCACCATGGTCATCACCGGCACCACGGGCACGGTGACGTTCCAGGGCAAGGACCGCACGCTGCCCGATGCGACGGTGCGGCACGAGCGGATGCAATATGCGCTGTACGGGCTGATGCTGACGACGCACGCGCGGGGGCGCTGCGTGGTTGCGCGCCATGCCGGTGCGCCCGACACGACCTTGTGTTTCGACCGGGCGGGGCGGCTGCAATCGGGATCGAACACCGTGCCCGACAGCGAGGCGGGTGCGCCATTGCCGCAGACATTCGAATTTTCGGGCGAACTCCGCTCGCATGGCGTGATCTGGCCGCAGCGGATGCTGATCCGCCACGACGGAAAGCCCTATTTCGACCTCAAACTCGACATGTTTCGGGCAAGCGGACCGGGGCGTTGAGCGACGATGCCGAACTAACCGTCGATCTGGGGGCGTGGGAGGGGCCGCTCGACCTGTTGCTGGCCTTGGCACGCGCGCAGAAGGTCGATTTGCGGCAGCTGTCGATTTTGGCGCTGGTCGATCAGTATCTCGATTATCTGAAGCGCGCGGGGTCGGCGCATCTGGAGCAGGCCGCCGATTATCTGGTGATGGCGGCGTGGCTGGCTTACCTCAAATCGGGGCTGTTGCTGCCGCGCGACGCGCGCGAGGACCCCGATCCCGAAGATCTGGCGATGCGCCTGCAACAGCGGCTGCGGCGGCTGGAGGCGATGCGTGAGGCGGGGGCGCGGCTGATGGCGCGCGACCGGCTCGACCGCGATGTGTTCGCGCGCGATGCGCCCGAGGGACTGGCGACCGACCGCAAGGCGTTGTGGCAAGCGTCGCTTTACGATCTTGTGGCGGCGTACGGCATGGTCAAGGCGCGGACGGCGCCGGTGTTGCATCAGGTGGCGCGGCGGTCGCTGGTCACGCTCGAAGCGGCGATTGCGGCGATCGAGGCGCGGGTCGCCAAGCTGCGCGACTGGACCGCGATTGTGGAATTTCTGCCGCAGACGGTCGACGAGGCTTACCGGCGTTCGGCGCTGGCGTCGACGATGGTCGGCAGCCTCGAACTGGCGCGACGCGGGGTCATTGATCTGCGACAGGATGCGCCGTTCGGGCCGATACTGGTCAAGGCGGCGTGATGCGCGACGAACAGCAACGCGCGCTCGAGGCGTTGATTTTCGCCAGCGACGAGCCGTTGACACTCGCGGAGATCGCGCGGCGGCTGGAGCGCGACGAAAAGGAATTGCGCGGGGCGCTCGATGCCATCGCGCAAGACTTCGCCGATCGCGGATTCAATCTGGTCGAGCGCGGCGGGCGGTGGCATTTTCAGACTGCGCCCGATCTGGCGCATCTCCTCCGCGAAACGCGCGAGGTGCCGCGCCGGTTGAGCCGAGCGGCGATCGAGACACTGGCGATCATCGCCTATCACGAACCCGTCAGCCGCGCGGAGATCGAGACGGTGCGCGGCGTGCAGATTTCGAAAGGCACGCTCGACGTGTTGATGGAGGCGGGCTGGATCGTCCCCGCCGGGCGTCGGCAAGTACCCGGACGTCCGCTGACTTTTGCCACCAGTCCGGCGTTCCTGACGCATTTCGGGCTGCAGGACCGGCGCGACTTGCCCGGCATCGACGACCTGCGCGCGGCGGGTCTGCTCGATCCCGTTCCCGACGATCTGCTGACCGAACTGGAAAGCGACGACGAAGACGCCTAGATGGGCATCAACAATTCACGGAGTCGTTCGATGGGCCTGTCCCTGCCGCATATCCTGATCTTCGCCGTCGTCGCGATCCTGCTGCTGGGTGGCGGGCGTTTTTCGAACATGATGGGCGATGTCGCCAAGGGCGTGAAGCAGTTCAAAAAGGGCATGACCGAGGACGACGAGATCGCCCCGGTCACCCCCGCCAAGGCGCAATTGATCGAAGGGCGCACCGCCGCCGATATCATCGCCGAGCATGAGCGTGCCAAGGCCGCCGCCGCCGCCGCGACGCCGGTTCCGCCCGCGCCGCCCGTCGTCTAACACGGGCAAGTCCCGATGTTCGGGATCGACGGTTCGGAATTCCTGCTGTTCGCGGTCGTGGCGCTGGTCGTCATCGGACCCAAGGACTTGCCCAAGGCGATGCGCGTCGTCGGTCGGTTCGTGGGCAAGGCGCGCGCGATGTCGCGCCATTTCCGGTCGGGCATCGACGCAATGATCCGCGAAGCCGAACTTGAGGAAATGGAAACCAAGTGGAAGGCGGAGAACGAGCGGATCATGGCGCAATATGCCGATCCGGTGTTGCCGCCGCCGCATGTCGAGGCGCCCGCGCCGCCGCTCGCCATCGAAGCACCTGCGGTCGATGTGCCGGCGCCCGAGCCTGAATTGCCGCTGGGTGCTCCGGCCGTGGAAACACCGGTCGAGGCCAAGCCATGAGCTTGCAGGGCCTGCTCGAAGATCGCGACGAGCTGGACGACAGCCAGGCGCCGTTGCTCGATCATCTGATCGAGCTGCGTAAACGGCTGTTATGGTCGTTCGCCGCGCTGGCCGTGACGTTCGGCATCTGCCTGTATTTCGCCAAGCCGATCTTTGTCGTGCTGGTCCATCCACTGGTCGCGGCGGGGCAAAACCGGCTGATCTATACGCAGATTTTCGAGGCGTTTTTCGTCGAGTTGAAGGTGGCGTTCTTCGCCGGGCTGATGCTGGCATTTCCGGTGATCGCCAACCAGATCTGGTTGTTCGTCGCGCCGGGGCTGTACAAAAAGGAAAAACGAGCGCTGCTGCCGTTTCTCCTCGCGACGCCGATCCTGTTCGGGCTGGGCGCGAGCCTCGCCTATTTCATCGCGATTCCGCTGGCGCTGCATTATCTGTTGGGGTTCGGCGGCAATCTGGGCGGGGTAACGCAGGAGGCAATGCCGGCGGTCGGCAATTACCTGACCTTCGTCATGCAATTCCTGTTCGGCTTCGGCTTTGCATTTCTGCTGCCGGTGCTGCTGATGCTGTTGGAGCGGGCCGGGATCGTGACGCGGGACCAATTGGTCGCGGCGCGGCGGTATGCGTGGGTCGGATCGTTCGGCGTGGCGATGATCCTGACGCCGCCCGATGTTGGGTCGATGCTGTTGCTCGCGGTGCCGTTGTGCATTCTGTACGAGCTGACCTTGGTCGCCACCTGGTTCACCCAGAAAAGGCGCGAGCGCGAGGCTGCAAAGAACCCCGCGCCCGACGTCGTCAATTAGTTGGTGGTTTTTTCGACGGTCTTGCCGACCGATTGAACGTCACGGCCCGCGCCGCGAACGGTGTTGCACGCGGCGGTGGCGAGCATCGTGCCCAACAGGGCGACGGTGGCGATTTTGCGGATCATCATGTTTCTCCTCGGATGGTTGCGATGGATCAATGCATCGCCAGGCGTAACGTTCCGAGAATGATGGGCTTTGGAAAAATGTTGGGCCCGAAGCGGCGCCGGGGGGGGGTGGCGTGGCTTCGGGCCCATGTTCCGAACAGCGAGAGCGGGGGGGCAAAAGGTCGCTGTTCGAAGGTAAAACGGTCAATCCAAAAAGCGGTTCCCAACTTTTTGAAAAAAGTTCTAGATTTGCGAAAGCGTCGGGAATTCAACGGCATAGCAGCCTCGCACCGGGTCGTGATGGAGGGTGGTGCGGAGTTGGCGGACCAACCCGTTCATGATCCGGCCGTAGCGGTGATCGACCAGCTCATCGAACGTCTCGTTTGTGACAAAGGTTTTGGCATCGATGGTCAGTCGGCCGACATTGTCGTCGTTGACCTTCACCACCAGCAGGATTGGCACATTGATGTCGACCAGCGTCGACAGTTCGACAAATTCGGTCAGCAGGAACGAAAGCGCAGTGGCGGTGTCGAGCGACACCCGCACGGTCACGAGTTGCGCGGTAATTCGCGCGCCGCCGAGATTGGTCAGCAGATTGGCGACCAGTTCGTTGAGCACCGGTTTGAGTTCGAGCGCGCCCTGCTGATCGCTTTGCGCGTAATGATTGCGGTGGACGATCGCGAGCGCATCGACGCGCCGCTGGATCGCGGAAAACGCCCCCAGCGCCCCGGGGTCGTCCGATGCGCGCGCGTGCAGGCTGATCAGGCTGGCAATGACCTGAAGATTGTTCTTCACGCGGTGATGGACCTCGCGGGTCAGCGCGGTCTGGCGCTCAAGCGCCGCGCTGATTTCGCTTTCATGCGTTCCGCGGTCGGCGGCGAAGCCCGATAGCGATTCGGCCAGGGCGCGAATTTCGTGCGCCGGAGTTACGATTTGCGGGATTTTCGGAATGCCGCCGCGCGCCTCGACAATGCCCGCGCGCAAGGCTTCGAGCGGGCGGAGCAGGGCGCGATCGACGACCAGAAAGCCCACCACCGCCGCGGCGATCCACATCAGGACCGGGAGCAGGGCGAGCAACCAGTCGCTGGCATTGGTGCCGGGTGACGCGATCGTCAAACGCAGGGTAAATCCGTTGCGCATGGGGGCGCTGACCACTGTGCTCGAGAGCGGCCTGACGTGCGGGCCGACGATGCTGACCCCTTCATCGTCCTTGGCCACCGTCAAATCATAGACTCCGGGCGCGCGCACCAAAGTGCGGTCCAGCTCGCCGATGACTTTCTGGTCGTAACCGATGACACCCATCGCGCCGCTCGTTTTGGATGACACGGCGAGCGTCATGCCTTTGGCCGAGACGGTGACCGAAGGCGCCGGATCGAACAGCGGGCGGATCGGCCTCTGCAAATTGTAATCCGCCGAGGCGCACAACGGCGCTTCGGCGACACCATAGAGCGCGAACGGTCGCATGACCTTCCGGAATTGCATCACCTGCTTGAGGTTGGCGCAGATCTGCGCGGCGTCCTCACCGGCATCGAGCGCCGCGATCGTCGAGCTCAGCAGTTTGCGATCGACCTCGATGGTCGCGTCGAGATTTTGTGCCTCGTCGAGCGCCAGTGCGGTATATTCCTGGCGGTGCTGCTCTACCGCGTTGCGCGACGCCTGGACCGAGGCCAATAGCGCGATCAGCATGATCGGCAGTAGCGACAGGCTGAGCAGGATCAACAGCTTGTAGCTGGTCGACAGCCTGTCGAACGCCCGGGCGACGTGTTCGCGCGGGGTGGCGGCCATGATCAGCTCAATTTGTTGAGAAGGTCGAGCAGATCGTCCGGCACCGGTTCCTCGACGGTGGCGCGATAAGCTTCGCGCAAGGCGCCGCCGACCCGCCCCTCGTCACTCTTGCGCGGCGCACGAGCTTGTCCGCCAACGGCGGTTCGCCCCTGTTGCCTCGTCCCGTCTTGACCCCCCAAAGCTCGCATCCCTTGTTTCGATCGCGCCATTCTCACGCGAAATTCAAATACCGTTCAACAGGGTGAAACCAAATGCGTCGTCATTGGTTCCATGACAAATATGCCGGCGCTTTGCTTGGCGGTCGCCGCGCGCGCCGTTAAGGCGGGTGACGTGTTTAGGGGTAAAGGGAGGGTCGTTGAATTGAGTCTGGGACAACAGCTGGCGCCGCATCTGCCATTTCTGCGCCGCTATGCGCGCGCGCTGACCGGCAGCCAGCAGCATGGCGACAATTATGTGCGCGCCGCGTTGCAGGCGATCCTCGATGCGCCGGATGAATTTCCGCGCGACGTCGATCCGCGGCTGGGCCTGTATCGGACGTTTCAGGCGATTTTCAATTCGACCGACCTCGGTGCCGACGATGAAATCGCGCAAAGCGATTACGAACATGTCGGCAATGCCCGGCTGAAGACGCTGCAGTCGCAGGCGCGTCAGGCATTGCTGCTGACCGCGATGGAAGGCTTCGCGCCCGAGGACGCGGCGCATCTGCTCGACGTTTCCACCGAGGAAGTGAAATCGCTGGTCGAAGACGCGTTGAGTGAGATCGAGCGCCAGACGCGGACGTCGGTGCTGATCATCGAAGACGAACCGATGATCGCGATGGACCTCGAAGCGATCGTGCGCGAATTGGGCCATTCGGTGACCGGCGTGGCGGTGACGCGCGACGAAGCCGTGGCGTCGGCAGCGGAAACCCGCCCCGGGCTGGTGCTGGCCGACATTCAGCTGGCCGATGACTCGTCGGGCATCGATGCGGTGGCGGACATCCTCAAGAACATCACCGTGCCGGTAATCTTCATCACCGCCTTCCCCGAACGCCTGCTGACCGGCGAGCGGCCCGAGCCGACATTCCTGATCACCAAGCCTTTCCAGCACGCAACCGTGCGTGCGGCGATCAGCCAGGCCTTGTTTTTCGACAAACAAACCGCACCTGCGTAAGCACGTTAAGCGCCAACAATCAGGATGGCCGATATCTCTGACCCCGACACCGATGCGCCAGGTACCGACGTGCCCCCTGCGATCGAGACGCTCAACGATGCCGATTTCAAGGCGGAGTTGACGCTCGTCATCCCGCAGCTGCGCGCTTTCGGGCGGTCGCTGTCGGGCAATCGCGATACGGCGGACGACCTGGTCCAGGAAACGCTGATGAAGGCATGGAGCGCGCGCCTGCGCTTTCAGGCTGGCACCAACATGCGCGCGTGGACCTTCATCATCCTGCGCAATATCTATCTGTCGCAGATGCGCCGGACGCGCTTCACGGGCAATTGGGACGATCTGGTTGCCGATCGCATCCTCGTCACAGGGCCGAACCAGTCGGGCCAGCTCGAACTGGCGGATGTGCAGCGCGGGCTGCAAACCTTGCCCGAGGCGCAGCGCGAAGCGCTCATTCTCGTCGGCGCGGGTGGCTTTTCCTATGAGGAAGCCGCCGAAATCTGCGGCGTCGCGGTGGGAACGATCAAGAGCCGCGTCGCGCGCGGGCGGGTCGCGCTGGAAGCTGTGATGTCCGACAACAGCCTGCCGTCACGCCGCGACGGGCCGAGCGGCACCAACGCGCTGGAATCGATCATCGGGCAGGTGCGCGATCTGTCTGGGCGCGAAGCCGACGTTTGATATACACGCCTAACGCGGGCGGCGATCAATCCGTGCAAGCGCGGCGAGCATGTCGTCGGGAACGCGCGGCGGCGGCGGGAACAGCGCGTTGAGCGCCATGCCCTGTAACGCCATCGACGAGCGGCGTGTCGCCTCCTCATCGGGGCGGGCAGGAAAGGCGCGATCGGTTGACATGTGTAAAGAAACGTGTCGCGTGCCTCCGATGTTCCGCTTAACCTGTCATTAATGTTGGATTTCCGCGAAATTTGCGCGCTTGCGGAGGCTAATTCGCCCTATTTGCGCGGCGCAATGGCGCGGCAAAGCTCGATTGTTTCGGTGGCGTCGACCGATGGCCACGACGCCGCGCTGGCCGCTGCATTTTTGCCGGTGGAGGGCGAGGTTCGGCATTCTTTGCGCGTCCGGCGGGAGCGCGTGGCGCTCGCCGTGGCGCTCGGCGACCTGGCCGGCGCCTTTCCACTGGAACGGGTGGTTGGCGCGCTGAGCGACTTTGCCGACGATGCGCTCGATGCCGCCATCGCTGCCGCAGGGAGCGCGCTAGAACCCGGCGCGGGATCGCGCGGGTTCACGGCACTGGCTTTGGGCAAGCAGGGGGGACACGAGCTCAATTACAGTTCGGACATCGACCCGATCCTGTTGTTCGACCCCGCGCTGGTACCCCGCCGCGCGCGTGACGAGCCGGTCGAGGCCGCAGCGCGCATGGCGCGCAACGTCGTCGATCTGCTGCAGACGCGCGATGCGGACGGTTATGTTCTGCGCGTCGATCTGCGCCTGCGCCCGTCGCCCGAAGCGACGCCGCTGGCGCTGCCGGTCGAGGCGGCGATCGGGCATTACGAGTCCTCGGCGCTGGCGTGGGAGCGCGCGGCGTTCATCAAGGCGCGTGCGGCGGCGGGGGACATCGCGCTGGGCGAGAGCTTCCTTACCGCGATCAAGCCGTTCGTGTGGCGGCGCAGTCTCGATTTCGGCGCGGTCGCCGAATTGCGCGCACTGACTCATCGTATCCGCAGCCACTATGCTTCGGGCCAGGAATTCGGCCCGGGCTTCGACCTCAAGCGCGGACGCGGCGGTATCCGCGAGATCGAATTCTTCGTTCAGATCCACCAGCTGATCCACGGCGGGCGCGATCCGGCGTTACGGTCGCGCGGCACGCTCGACGCGCTGGCGGCACTGACCAAGGCGGGGATCGTCGCCGACAGCGAGGCACGGACGCTGAGCCAGGCCTATCGCGTGTATCGCACGATCGAACACCGCCTGCAGATGGTCGACGATCGCCAGACGCATATGCTGCCCGAAGACAGCGCGGAACTCGACAATGTCGCGCAGCTTCATGGGCTGACCGAGGGCCGCGAGCTGATCGCCCTCCTCGAACCGCATGTTGCGGCGGTCGCGTCTCTCTACGACGCGCTCGATGGTGACGGCGAGGCCACACCCGTCGCCGTTAATCTCGCGGCCTTTGGCGAGGATAGTGACGCGCGGATCGAAGCCTGGCGTGGCGGCAAGATCCGGGCGCTGCGCTCTCCCGCCGGGCTCGAGGCGTTCGATGCGGTTGCCGAGCCGATGCTGGCCGCCTTGGCCGCCGCTGCCGATCCGCAAGCGGCATTGCTCGCCTTCGAACGGCTGATCGAGGCGTTGCCCAGCGGGGTGAATCTGTTCCGCCTGCTCGGCGCGCGCCCGGCGATGATCGAGACGCTGGCAGCGATTTTAACGGTGGCACCACGCCTGTCGGAGGCCGTGGCGCGACGGCCGGCGTTGCTCGACTGCCTGATCGACGGCGGCGCGTACGACATGGCCGCACCGCTCGATGCGATCCGCACCGAAATGCGCGGCAAACCGCCGCTGGAGGATCAACTGGATCGCGTGCGGCAAGTCGTCGGCGAACGCCGCTTTGCGCTCGGCGTGCGGTTGATCGAGGGCGACACCGATCCGCTCGACGCCGCGCATGGCTATTCGCGCCTTGCCGAGGCGGCGCTGACGACCGCGGCCGAAGCAACGATTGCCGATTTTGCCGCGCGTCATGGCCGCGTGCCCGGTTCGGAATTCGTCGTGCTGGCCTTGGGACGCTTTGGCGGCGGCGCGCTGACCGACGCGTCGGACCTGGATTTGATCTACCTGTTCACCGGCGATTTTGCCGCCGAGTCCGACGGCGAAAAGCCGCTGGGCGCGGTGCATTACTACAACCGTCTCGGCGCGCGTTTGTCCACCGCGCTTAGCGCCGCGACCAGCGCGGGGGCGCTGTACGAAATCGATACGCGGTTGCGGCCATCGGGTGCGCAGGGTCCGCTGGCGGTGTCGCTCGACGGGTTCCAGCGTTATTTGATGGCGGACGCCTGGGCCTGGGAACTGATGGCGATGACCCGCGCCCGTCCCGTCTACGGCTCGGCGCAGGCCCGCGCGGCGGCGCAGGCGATCCTCGACGCGGCGCTCGATCGGCCGCGCGATCGCGCCGCTCTGGCGCGCGACGTCGTCAAGATGCGGCGCGACATGGCGGCGCACAAACCCGCTTCAGGGCCGCTCGACGTCAAGCTGGGCGATGGCGGTCTGGTCGATCTCGAATTCGCGGTGCATTTTCACCAGCTCGCCGAAGCGCGCGGCTTTTATCCCGATCTGGGGGAGGCAGCAGCGGCGGTCGCGCCGCAATTGGTCGCCGCCAATGCGCTGATGACGCGATTGCTGGTCATCCTGCGGCTGGTCGCGGCGGATACCGGTGCGCTGCCCGAACCCGTGCGTCCGTTGGTTGCGCGCGCCTGCCGCTTCGCGGATTGGGCGTCGCTGGAGAGTGAATTGGCGGCGGCGCGCGCGGGCGTGTCGGCGGCATGGCAACACGTGGTCGAGGAGGCTGGGAATGGTTGAGGTTGGGGAACAGGCGCCGGACGTGGCATTGCTGCTGGCGGGCGGCACCGAACGGCTGAGCGCGCTCACGGGCAAACCGCTTGTCCTATACTTTTATCCCAAGGACGACACGCCGGGTTGCACGCGTGAGGCGCAGGATTTCACCGGGCTGGCACCCGAATTTGCCAAGGCTGGCGTGCGCATCATCGGGGTGTCCAAGGACAGTGCGAAACGCCACGCCAAGTTCGCCGATAAGTACGAACTGGCGGTCGATCTCGCCGCCGATGAAAGCGGCGCGGTGTGCGAAGCATTCGGCGTGTGGGTCGAGAAGTCCTTGTACGGACGCCAGTATATGGGGATCGCGCGCGCCACGTTTCTGATCGGCGCGGACGGCCGGATCGCGCAGATCTGGCGCAAAGTGAAGGTTGCGGGGCATGCCGACGCCGTGCTGGCGGCCGCCAAAGCGCTCTAAAGCGCTTCGTTCCCCGTCGATAAAACGGTTCGTCGCGCGTTCGCCGCAACTCGTCCCACATTAACTTATGGTTAGTTGTAAAGCTTAATCGGCTTCGGCACCCCATGCGTGTCGCAACCACCGGGCGGGCAAATCCGGCGGAAGGCGAAGGACATACGCGGTTCGGGCGGGCAGGCCGGACTGGCGGTTTAAGGGTGGGGATCGCATGATCTTGACGAAGCTTGTTTCGCGCGTGCTGACGATTGTCGCGCTCGCAATCACTGCACCGGCGATCGCCGGCGGGCAGGGTGGCCCGTACGAGGCCGCCGGCGTTGTCACCATGTCTTCACAATCCGCGACGCAGCAGGACGGCCAGTTCCGTTCGCTGTTCCAGTCGTGGAAGCGTCTCGACGGCCCCGCCGCCGGTGTCGCCATCCCGTCGCAGCGTCCGGTCGATATCACCACCACGTCTTCGGGCTATGGCGTGCGCAGCGACCCGTTCCGCGGCACCGCGGCGTTCCACGCCGGTGTCGATATGCCGGGGCCGATGGGTACCGCGATTTATGCCACCGCCGACGGTATCGTCGGTCGCGCCGGCTGGGCTTCGGGTTACGGCAATCTCGTCGAACTGCAGCATGGTCAGGGCATCTCGACCCGTTACGGTCACCTGTCCGCCATCCTCGTTCAGCCGGGCCAGCGCGTCGCGCGCGGCCAGCTGATCGCGCGCATGGGCTCGACCGGCCGTTCGACCGGGTGCCATCTGCATTACGAAGTCCGGCTCGAAGGGCATGCGGTCAACCCCGTGCCGTTCCTCCAGGCCGCCAATTACCTGACGATCATGGACGCGGCGAAGGAAAAGCCGGTCGCGTACAAGGAAGACCTGGGCGGCGAATAAGCCTCCCGTCTTGCCGCATGGTCGCGGCGCGTCTATTTCCAGCCTCATGAACAACGTCGACCTGACCCCAGCCGCTGCGGCGCGCGTGGCCGCGATCGCGGTGCGTCAGGCGAAACCCGCCATCCTGCGGCTATCGGTCGAAGGCGGTGGCTGTTCGGGTTTCCAGTATAAATTCGGTCTGGCCGACGCGCCCGAGGGCGACGATCTGATCACCGAACGTGATGGCGTGCGCTTGCTGGTCGATCCGGTCAGCTTCGACCTGCTCGACGGATCGGCGGTCGATTATGTCGAAAACCTCGGCGGTGCGGCGTTCAAGGTGACTAATCCCAACGCCGCCAGCGGCTGCGGCTGCGGGTCGAGCTTTTCGGTCTAAGGCTTGACTAACGATCGTCCGCCAGCAGGCGGCGATCAATCTCATCGTCGACGGTGCGGATCGTTATCTCCCCATTCGGCTTTCGCGTCTTGATGCGGGAATGGATGGCTTGATGCGTCACGATGCCGCCGCCGTCGACACTAAGCATAATCGTCATGGTACCCGAAATCTGGTCGTTCGATCGCGCCAATAGTGCTGCGGTGAATGTTACCGGCTTTTGCATGATCTCGCCAACGACCAAGTCGCTCTCGGCGGCTTCGCGCCGGATTGCGTCGGGATTGACCTGCATGGACGTCGCCAGCGTTCCGTCCTTATTTTTGATGACTCCTGACGAGCCGGTGCCCGGCAATATATACGTGTCGCCGACGGCGACCGGCGTCAGTGGCAGTCGCAATGCTTCAAGCGCGCCCAGCACCGATTGCGGATCGCACTCGACTTTGAACGCGTTCCACGTGAACACCCAATGCCCGCACGCCGAGCGCGGAAGTTTGCCTGCCGCCAGCCATTTGGTGATGCGGTCGTTGAGTTCCGATGCATTAAGGAGCTGCAACGGACCATTTCGAGGTTGGAAAACGCGCACCGGAAATTGCCAAGTGCGCGCTCGATCTTCCGCGCTCGTTTTTGCGGGGAGATCATATTCCAGCTCAAAACCATTTTCACGCGAGGCGAGTATGCGCAGCAGATAGCTGTCTCGATCATGAGTAGCGCCGGAATTGTCGCGACTGCTTTGTTCCGCGCTGCTGGTTTCCCGGACAATTTCGTACCGATCTCCGGGAGCCGGTGATCGCGCCGATGCGCCGTTCGCCCCTGCCGTGATGGCCGTTGCCAGCAAAATAACGAACATGCCGCTTTTCGGGGGCGTTGCAGCATTCATCCTCGACGCACCCCGTTAGGATTGGCAAGACCGAATTGTGAAGATCGCCACATACAACGTCAACGGGATCAAGGCGCGGTTGCCGCGCTTGGTTGAATGGTTGACCGAGACGCAGCCCGATGTGGCCTGCCTGCAGGAAATCAAGACCAGCGACGAGACGTTTCCGGAGGCCGAGATCCGCGACGCGGGCTATGGTGCGATCTGGCATGGGCAAAAGGGCTTTAATGGTGTCGCCGTGCTGGCCAAAGGCGCCGATCCGGTAGAGCGCCAGCGTCGCCTGCCCGGCGATGACGAGGATGTGCTCAGCCGCTATCTCGAAGCCGAAATCGACGGGCTGATCGTCGCCTCGATCTACCTCCCCAACGGTAATCCGGTGCCGGGACCCAAATTCGAATATAAATTAACCTGGATGGAGCGGCTTCACGTCCATGCCGCCGGCTTGCTGGCGACCGAGCGGCAAGTGTGCCTGGCGGGCGACTATAATGTCATCCCGACCGATGCCGATGTGTGGAAGCCCGCGGCGATGGCTAGCGATGCGCTGATGCAGCCCGAAAGCCGCGCGGCGTTCCGGCGGCTGGCGGCGCAGGGCTGGACCGACGCGCTGCACAGCCGCCATCCCAACAATCCGCTATGGACGTTCTGGGATTACACCATGAACAGTTTCGCGCGCGATGCGGGGTTTCGCATCGACCATCTGATGCTCAGCCCCGCCGCCGCCGACCGGCTGGTCGATGCCGGCGTCGACAAGGACCATCGTGGGCGCGAGAAAGCCAGCGATCACGCGCCCACCTGGATCACGCTGCGTTAAAGCTGCCAGTGCACATCCAACGCGAACGTGCGTTGGGGGAACGGGTGGAACAGGAAATATTTGTCGTTGCCGCCATTGTCGACGCCGAGCCCCAGCGTCCAATGCGCGCTCGCCCTGAACGTCGCGCGCAGGTCGGCGACCAGATAATCCTCGAACCCCTGATAGGTGTGGCCGATGCTGTCGCTGTTATCGATCGTCGCGAACTGGCGGCTGGCATAGCGTAACGCGCCGGTCAGTGAGACGGGCGGGACTGGCCGCCATGTCGCCACCACGCTCGCTTTCCAGCGCGGCACCTGCGGCAGACGCTTGCCCTCCGCCGCCGGAAATGCGGGATCGCGCACGGTGGTGCCGTCGGCATAGGTCAGGCTGGTGGCGAGGTCGAACCCCGGCAACAGGTCGCGGCGATCGAATGCCGCCTCGACGCCGCGGGCATGCGTCAGCCCGATATTCTGGACGAAACTGAACAACTGCGTCGATCCCGGCAGCAACGGCGCGGTCTGCGATACCAGAGCGTCGCGGATATGTTCGTCGAACAGCGAGACGCGCAGGCCGTGTCCCTCGACCGCCAGTTTCGCCGATCGCGCGCGTTCGGCGCGCAAATTCGGATCGGGCACGGTCAGGCTCGGCCCGGTGGTGACCACTTGGTAGAGTTCGCTGACCGTCGGGAAGCGCCACGCTTGCCCGAACGAGGCGCGCGCGGTCCATGCGGGTGCGAAGGCCCAAGCCGCCGTCGCCTTGGGCGAAAAACGGTTGTCGCGTCGCTCGGGTTGATTGGTCGCGAGCACGGGCATCGCGGAATAATTGTAACCGTTATAGGCCCGCCAATATTCCTGGCGCGCGCCGATCGTGAGGGTCAGCGGCGCTGCAATCGTCCATGCATCCTCGGCCCATAATGCCAGCGTGCGCGTTCGCCCCTTCGAGGCCAGATTGCGCGCGCCCGGCTGGCCATTGCGCCAATCGGTCAGCGCATAACGCTGATTGTTGAGCGTGAACCGGTCGGCATGGCCACCGAATGACAGGGTGTTGTCGCCCGTCTTCCACGCCCCGCGCGCATCGAAGGTTGCCCAGCCGGTGCCGTCGAGCCGCACCAGATTGCCCGCACCGCCTGCCGATGCGGCAGGCAGCGCCCCCGTCGGCGTGCGCTGTTCGTCATTGCCGTAGCGGTACAGCGTTCCGATCACGCGCCAGTCGAACGCCGCGCCGTTGCCCTCGGCGGTTAGGCTGTGCGACCAATGCCGCTCGTCGAAGCGATAGACATTGTTCGAAAACGCACTCGCCGGGACGGTATAAGCATAGCCGCCAATGTTGAGTGTCCCGGCATAGACAGTGCCGCCGCCGAGATAGGTTTCGGCCGTCGCGTCGACATGGTTGAGGAACAGCCCGCCGACATAGGCCAGCCGGACAGTACCGAGATCGAGCGCCAGCTTGGCCTTGAGCATCGTCTGGCGATCCTGCTCGATTCCGGTCGCACCGAGCACTGCGATGGGTTGGCCCAGCCGGTTGAGGTCCGCGAATGCGCCGGTCACCGGTGTTCCGGCTGCACTGGTTGCGGCGGGACGCGCGGCGGTGGCAAATGCGAGCGGCTGTCCACGGCTGTCGACGTGATTGGCGCTGAGGAAAAAGCCGAAGCGGCCGATGCGGTCGCCCAACGTCGCGCCAGTCTGATAGCTCGGCAAGGTCTGGTCGCTCGAATATTGGCTGAAGCGCTGCACGCTGACGCCGGCGTCCGCTGTCGCCTCCAACGTGTCGGGGAGGCGGGTGGTGATGTTGACCACCGCACCGATCGAATTGCCCGGATACGCCGCCGAAAACGGGCCGTAGAGGACGTCGATCCGCGCCACTTCCTGCGGGCTGACCAGTCCCCAGCGGGGGGAGGCAAAGCTGTTGTTGTTGCCCATCAGCGCCGATAGCAGCGCACCGTCGGCATAGATCAAGCTGCGCGCCGAGGCGCCGACCCCCGAAGTTCGCGTGGCCAACGGTGCCTGGGTGTCGCCGATATGGCGTTTGCGGACGAGCAGGCTGGGCAGATATTTGAGGCTGTCCTCGACATTGACCGCGTTGATGGTCGTGCGGATCGTGACGGCGTTGATCGACGCGGCGCTGGCTGGCGTGTCGGGTGCATCTTCGGCGCGCTGTCCGGTGACAATGATGGTGCGGCTAGAGTCTTCGGCATGTAAAATACTGCTCACGAGTGCGAGCGTGGCGCACGACAGGTGCGCCATCTTGATGATGGTCATTTAATAATCCCCGATTGAACGAATGCCGCGCGGACGCGACGCGTGGTTCAATCGAAGGCAGGCGGTCCCGTCGCCGGCGGTAATGCGAGTGCGCGCCCGGCAATGATCGATGCCAAGCTGGCGATCGGCGCGATCCGGGGCACGATGCCCGGTGCTGTCACCAAAGTGACCTCGCCCAATCCACCCCCCGCATGCGCGGCGGCGGCATAGGGACAGTCATTCGTCGAATGCTTTTCCGGCATGCCATGCTTGCCATGCATCGGCATTTCCATGGTCATCGTGCCGCCGTTGCACAGCATGATCTCGATCCCGTGCGCGCCCGCTATCGGCATCCAGCCGGGCATCGCCGCGACACGCCCGGTCAGCGCCGCGAACAGCAGCAGCCATAAGGCAGGTCGCAGCAAGGCACGCAGTCGGGTCAGAACGTCTTCTCGTACACCAGGTAGATTTTGTTGACCTTGCTATCGAGCGTCTCGGCGATGGCGTTCATGCCCTGATTGTCGTCGAGCACCCAGCCGATCTCGCCACGCGTCGCGCCGTAACGCGCGATCGCGTCGCGGCGGATATACTCGATCATCATGAAGGCGAGTTGCCCCGCCATGCGCGATGCCTGCAATTCCTTGACCACGCCCATTAACGGCACGCGCATTGTCCGCACCTTTGGACGCCGCAACCACAGCAGCAATTTGGCCCAGCCGAACGGCAGCAAATTGCCCTTTAACGGCGCGATGGCTTCGTTGAGATCGGGCAGGGTGATCATGAACGCGACAGGCCGACCATCCAGTTCAGCGACGCGGATCAAGTCATTATAAACGATCGGCTTCAGCTTAACGCCAATATCGTCGATCTCGGGCTGGGTCAGGGGCACGAAGCCCCAATTGTCGGCCCAGGCGTCGTTGAGGATCGCGAGGATGATCGCGGCCTCTTCCTGAAATTTGGTCTTGTCGACCTCGCGGATGCGAATGCTGGGGTTGGCCTCGCCCGATTTGATGATCCGCTGGACGATCTTGGGAAACGGCACGCGGATGTCGAGGTCGTAGGTGTAGAGCGTCTTGACGACGGTATAGCCCGCACGTTCGATCCAGCCCTGATATTCGGGCTTGGCGTGACCCATCATCACCGTCGGCGGATGATCGAACCCCTGCACCAGCAGCCCGGGTTCTTCCCAGATCGATTGCGAGATCGGCCCCAGCGCACGTGTCGTGCCTTCTCCCCGCAGCCAGTCCTCGGCTTTGGCGAGCAGCGCAGTAAAGACGCCCTCGTCCTCAGCCTCCATCAGGCCCCATTGCCCGGCGCCGGGGCCAAAACCCTGTGCGGCGGGCATGGTCAGCGCCAGCGTGTCGATATGCGCCGAAATCCGCCCGACGACGCGGCCATCGCGTTCGGCGAGGAATAACTGCGCCTTGGCATGGCTGTACCAGCCGTTCTTTTCGGGGGTGATCAGGCCGAGCGCTTCACCTTTCAGCGGCGGGACCCAGTTCGGATCGTTTGCGTAAAGGCGGAACGGCAGGTCGACGAAAGCCTTGCGGTCGGCCTTGGTCTGGACGGGGCGAAGCGTGAGGGCGGCGGGCATGGGCGCTGCGTTAGCGTCGCCCAGCCCGCCGCGAAAGGGTCAGCCGAGTTCGAACGTGACGGCGACGGTCACGCCGACCGATTGCTCGCCGGGCAGGACTTCGGTCTTGGCAGCCGCATCGGCCGACATCGCGCGCATCATCACCGGATAGGGCCGGGATTGTTCATCCGCGCTTTCGCTGATCGCCACGATGCGGCGGACGGTCAGGCCAGCGGCGCGCGCGTAAAGCGCGGCGCGCGACCGGGCCGCGGCCATTGCCGACAGACGCGCTTCGTCGAGCGCGGCTTCAGGCTTGTCGATGCTCAATGCCGGGCCGTTGATCTGGTTCGCACCCTGCGCGACCAACGCGTCGAGGATCGCGCCCGATGCGGAGATGTCGCGAAAACGGACCGAAACGCTGTTCGATGCTTGATACCCGGTGATCACCGGCGGCTGGTTGTCGGCATAGCGATATTGCGGCGACAGCGAGATCTGCGCGGTCGACAGATCACGTTCGGCAACGCCCGCCTTGCGCAGGGCGGCGACGACCCGCGTCATCCGCGCGGAATTGTCCGACAGAGCGGTGCGCGCGTCCACGGCTTGCGTCACGACGCCGGCGGAAATCGTCGCAATGTCGGGCACGCGCTTGACCTCGCCGCGCGCGGAAATTTCGAGTCGCGTGCCGGCGATTGGGGCGGTCGCCACCGACTGGGCCTGCGCGCCGGCAGGAATCAGCATCAACAGGGCGGCGGCGGGCAGAAACGAACGCATTTGGGCATCTCCATCAATTCGACGCGGCCATTTGCCGACCCGCGCTGCATCACGGCTTAACACGGATTTAGCCTGTCGTTCATCTGGTGGCGGTACAGCTTTCAAAGTAACTCATGACGCGGTAAGCGATTTGCGCTTGGCAGGGGTGAGTTAGTCCGCTAATACACTTGCAGGATAAGCGGCGATCAGGGCGATGGATAAATCGATGAATTACGAATCCGGTGTGATCCGTGACGATGATGCAATGCTCGATTACGAAGCTGGTGAGCGTCGCTCGAAGCGCCGCCGCTGGATCATCATCGGTGCCGTCGTGCTGGTTTTGCTCATCGCGGCAGTCATGATCTTCGGTCGTTCGAAGCCCGCCGCCACGGCCGACGCCGGCAAGAAGCAGGCGCCTTCGGTCACTGTGGTCGTGCCTGGCCGCCAGACCGTCGACAGCGTCGTCTCCGCCACCGGCAACCTCGCCGCGCGCCGCGAAATGCCCGTGGGTGTTCCGGGTGAAGGCGGCATGGTCAGCGCGGTCCTGGTCGAGCCTGGTCAATGGGTCGGCGCAGGCCAGGTTCTCGCGACGATCGACCGCCGCGTGCAGGTTCAGGCAGCGGCGTCGCTTCAGTCGCAGATCGCGGTTGCGCAGGCCGATGCGCGGCTGGCGCAAGCCAACCTCGATCGCTCGCAGGCGCTGGTCAAAAACGGCTTCATTTCCAAGGCGCAGATCGATCAACTGACCGCGACGCGCGATTCGGCCAATGCACGCGCCCGCGTCGCGTCGGCCAATTATCAGCAGTCCTTGGCGAGCAATTCGCGCCTCGACATTCGTGCGCCCGCCGCCGGACTGGTGCTGGAACGCCGGGTCGAGCCGGGCCAGATCGTCAGTTCGGGCTCGGGCATGTTGTTCCGCATGGCCAAGGGCGGCGAAATGGAAATGCTCGCGCGTCTCGGCGAAGCCGATCTCGCGCGGATGCATGCCGGGCTGCGCGCTACTGTGACGCCGATCGGTTCGACGCAGAGCGTCGTTGGGCAAGTGTGGCAAGTCTCGCCGGTGATCGACCCGGCGTCGCGTCAGGGCATCGTCCGCGTCGCCGTACCCTATTCGGCGCTGATCCGTCCGGGCGGTTTTGCCGAGGCAAAGATCGTCGGCGGTGTCGCGGATGTGCCGCTGCTCCCGCAATCGGCGGTGCAGTCGGACGACAAGGGCAATTACGTCTACATCATCGACGGCAACAACAAGGTCGTCCGTCGCGATGTGAAGGTCGGCGATGTCGGCGATAACGGCGTGACGATCATGTCCGGCCTGACCGGCCAGGAACGCGTCGTGCTCAGCGCCGGTGCCTTCCTCAACCCCGGCGAAACCGTGGTCCCGCAACGCACCAAGCTGTAAGTCTGCTTAGGTAGCGTTCGGCGCGGTGGCGCGTTAGAGCGGACGGTATGTCGTTCCGTAACATCTCCGCCTGGGCGATCCGCAATCCGGTTGCGCCGATCGTGCTGTTCATCGCCTTGACGCTGGCGGGGATCGTCAGCTTCATGCGGTTGCAGGTCAACGATCAGCCCGACGTCGAATTCCCCGCCGCGTTCGTCATCATCAGCCAGCCGGGCGCCGCGCCGAGCGAGCTCGAGACGCAGGTCGCGCAAAAGGTCGAGGCGGCGGTGCGCGGCATTTCCGGTGTCGACGAAATCAATTCGACGGTTAGCGAGGGATCGTCGCGAACCTTCGTGCAATTCGCCATCGGAACGCCGATCGACCGCGTCGTCAACGACGTGCGCGACGCCGTGTCGAATATCCGCAGCGACCTGCCCGAGGGCATCCTTGAGCCGCAGGTCCAGCGCATCGATGTCGCGAGCAATGGGCCGCTGGCCTATTTCGCCGCGCAATCGACCGACATGACGCTGGAGGACCTCAGCTGGTATGTCGACAACAATGTTTCCAAGCGGCTGCTGTCGATCGAGGGCATGTCGCAAGTGTCGCGCACCGGGGGGGTCGATCGTGAAATCCGCGTGGTGCTCGATCCTGCGAAGCTGCAGGCACAGGGCATCACCGCCAGCGCGGTCAATCAGCAGCTACGCCTGATCAACACCAACGCCGCGGGTGGGCGCGCAGAGATTGCCGGTTCCGAACAGTCGGTCCGCGTTCTCGGCAATGCCCGCAACGCCTTCGATCTGGGTCAGACCAATATCGCCGTCGGCGGCGGCCGTACGGTCAAGCTCGCCGATCTGGCGCAGATCAGCGACGCCTTTGCCGAACAGCGCGCCCTGGCGAAAATGGACGGGCGTCAGGTCCTCAGCTTCTCCTTCGCCAAGGCCAAGGGATCGTCCGATGTCACCGTCTATGACAATGCGATCAAGGAACTGAAAAAGCTCGAAAAGGACAATCCCAAAGTCCATTTCACGCAGCTGTTCACCACCGTCGATTATACCAAGGATCAGTATAAATCGGCGATGGAAGCGATGGTCGAGGGCGCGGTTCTCGCGGTCATCGTCGTATTCCTGTTCCTGCGCGATTGGCGCGCGACGCTGATTTCGGCGATCGCCATTCCGCTGTCGGCGATCCCCAGCTTCTGGTTCATCAGCCTGCTTGGCTTCGATCTCAACGGCTTGGTGTTGCTTGCATTGAGCCTCGTCGCTGGTGTCCTCGTCGATGACGCGATCGTCGAGATCGAGAATATCGTCAGGCATATGCGCATGGGCAAGACCGCTTTTCAGGCGTCGATCGACGCGGCGGACGAAATCGGCCTGGCGGTGTTGGCGACGACCATGTCGATCGTCGCGGTGTTCCTGCCGGTCGGCCTGATGCCGGGCATTTCCGGGCAGTTTTTCAAGAATTTCGGCCTGACCGTCGTCGTCTCGGTGCTAATGAGCCTCGCCGTCGCGCGCCTCATCACCCCGCTCATCGCCGCTTATTTTCTCAAGTCGCACGGCACCGCAGCGCATGGCGAAAGCTGGCTGATGGACAAATATATGGCGATCCTCGGCTGGAGTTTGGATGAGCGCAAGATGCGTACGGCGCGGGCGCGCGGCAGCGGGCGGTTTATGTCGCGTATTCGCGACCACCGCATCTGGATCGTCGGACTCGGTGCGCTGTCCTTCGCGCTGACGATCGTTTTGTTCATGGGTGTGCCGCTGACGTTCCAGCCGGCGACCAACACCGATTATTCGACCGTGCGCATCGAAATGCCGCCCGGCACCACGCTAAGCCAGACCGAGGCTGTGGCGGACAGGACGCGTGAAATGCTGGGCAAAGCGCCCGAGGTCGAAAAGGCCTACAGTAATATCCAGGTCGGCAGCGCCAACATCTATCTGACGCTCAAAAAGGACCGGCCAATGACTTCGGTCGAATTCGAGCGGAGCTGGGCGGCGCGCCTGAACGACATTGCCGATGCGCGCGTGACGTTCCAGAGCCAGAATAATGGCGGCCCCGGGTCATCGGGACGCGACATCACGATCACGCTGGGTGGTGACGACCCGGTCAAACTGCTCGCCACCGCGAACGCCATCGTCGATCAGATGCACGGGCTGCCCGAATTGCGCGCGCCGCGGACCAGCGCCGATCTGGTGCGCCCCGAAGTCACGATCAAACCCAAGATGGACCTGGCCGCGGACCTCGGCGTGACGACGCAGGCGCTCAGCCAGACGATCCGCATCGCGACCCTGGGCGACATCGATCAGAACAGCGCCAAATTCTCGTTGAGCGATCGCCAGATCCCGATCCGCGTCCAGTTGAGCGAGGAATCGCGCCGCAGTTTGGCGACGATCCAGAATTTGCCGGTGCCGACCGCGACCGGCGGCTCGGTGCCATTGAAGGTCGTCGCCGACGTGTCGTTCGGCTCCGGTCCGGTTTCGATTCAGCGCACCAATCAGGTCCGTCGCCTGTCGATCGGCGTCGATCTCGCGCCCGGCCTGGTGGACGGCGACGTCCTGCCCAAGATCAACAATCTGCCCGCAATGAAGAACCTGCCGCAGGGGATTACCAAGCTCAACCTCGGCGCCGCCAAATGGCAGGCGGAATTGCTGGTCAACTTCGTGGTGGCGGTGATTGCAGGCGTGTTCCTGGTCTTTGCGGTGCTGGTACTGCTGTACAAGCGCGTCCTGCCGCCATTCGTGAACATGGGCTCGCTGCTGCTCGCGCCATTGGGCGGGGCAATGGCGCTGCGGCTGACCGGTACCGCCTTGTCGATGCCGGTGTTCATCGGCTTGCTGATGCTGCTGGGCATCGTGGCCAAGAATTCGATCCTGCTCGTCGATTTCGCGCTCGAGGAATTGAACAAGGGCATCGACCTGCACACCGCGATCATGGATGCCGGGCACAAGCGCGCGCAGCCGATCGTCATGACCACCGTCGCGATGGTCGCGGGCATGGTTCCCGTCGCTTTTTCGCTGTCGGGCGACGGCAGCTGGCGCGCGCCGATGGGCATCGTCGTGATCGGCGGGCTGATCGTCTCGACGATCCTCACGCTGCTGATCGTCCCCGCGACGTTCAGCCTGGCGGTCGGCATCGAGACGTGGCTCGGCCCACGCCTGTCGCGCTGGCTGACCAATGGCGGCGAGGGTGCCGCCAAGCCGGTGGCCGCGCCTGCCGAATAGACCGCCACGCCTGACCCAATCCGGCGCGGCGGGCATGAAGCTCGTCGCCACCGGCCTGTTGGTGCTCATGGCCGCGACCTATTTCGTCGCCCGCCAGTTCGAATCTGCGTATATCTCCGCCGGGTTCGTCCGCGCCTTTGCCGAGGCGGCGATGGTCGGCGGCCTCGCGGACTGGTTCGCGGTGACCGCCTTGTTTCGCCACCCGCTCGGCCTGCCGATCCCGCACACCGCGATCATCCCGCGCAACAAGGATCGCATCGGCGATACGCTGGCGGTGTTCCTCAAGGATAATTTTCTGACCCCCGCCGTCGTCGCGCGGCGCATGGCGCGGCTCGACGTCGCGGGCGCGGCGGCACGTTTTCTGGCCACCCAAGGGTCCGCCGACGGCCGCCTCAAAAAAGGCGCGTCACGCATGATCGCCGATCTGCTCGGCGCGCTCGATCCGCAGGAAATGGGCGGGATGGTCAAGGCGGCGATCGACAAACGCCTGCGCGAGCTCGACATTTCGCCCCTGCTCGGTCGCGCACTGGCGGCGGCGATCACCGACGGGCGACACCTGCCGCTGCTCGACGGGATCATCAAATGGGCGGGCAAGACGCTCGACGGCAATGAAGAGGTCTTGCGCGCCATGGTTCACGACCGCGCGGGGTCGATCCTGCGCTGGACCGGGCTGGACGAAACGCTGAGTGACAAGATCGTCGACGGACTCAAGAAAATGCTCGCCGAGATGGCCGAACAACCCGACCACCCCTTGCGCGCCAAGGCCGAGGAAGGTCTCGCGCACCTCGCCATCGGGCTGCAAGACGATCCGGCGATGCAGGCGCGGGTGAACAACATCCGCGACGAATTGCTCGACAATCCGGCGATGCGCGACTGGATCGAGGGGCTGTGGGAATCGGCGCGCGCCGGACTGCTCAAGGCGGCGCGCGACCCCGATGCGATCCTCGCGGGGAAGCTCGGCGATACGCTGCGCCAGCTGGCGACGACGCTCGAAGGCGACAACGCGCTCAAGGTCGCGATAAACCGCTTTGCCCGGCGCACTGCCGTGGGCGCGACGGCGAGCTATGGCGACGGCATCGTGCGGCTGGTCAGCGATACGGTGCGCGGCTGGGATGCCGACACGATTACCGGGCGGCTGGAGAATGCCGTGGGGCGCGACCTGCAATATATTCGCGTCAATGGAACACTGGTCGGTGGGTTGGTGGGGGTGATCCTGCATGCGGTGGATGTGTGGCTTTGACTCTTCCCACCCTGGCGCTTTGCGTCTGTCCCTCCCTAAAGGGAGTGACGTCTGGGTTAGCACAATACTAGACGTCACTCCCGCTTGCGGAAGGGACAGGCGCGAAGCGCCAGGGTGGGCAGAGTCTCTGCACCTTGCGTAAAGTGCCCACCTGAAGCACCATCCACCACAGGATGAGGACATATCTCGTAATCGCCGACGACACGCCGGAAGCGGGTGTCGCGTTGCGCTTTGCCGCCCGGCGCGCGGCGAAGACGGGCGGCGCGGTCAAGATCCTCGCACTCGCCGCACCGGCCGAATTTCTCGCATTCGGCGGCGTCCAGGCCACCATCGAGGATGAGGCGCGACGCCATGCCGAAGCGCTCGTGAGAAGCGCTGCGGGCGCGATCGTCGAGGAGTCGGGCGTGCGTCCGTCGATCGAAATCCGCTCGGGCGATCCGGTTGCGGCGATCTGTGCGGCGCTTTCCGACGATCCCGAAATCGACGCCTTGGTGCTCGGCGCGGCGGCGACGGGCGCGGCGGGTCCGCTGGTCGCGCATTTCGCGGGCGCCGACGCCGGGCGCATGTCGTGCCCGATCATGATTGTGCCCGGCAATCTCGACGCCGAGGCGCTCGATCGGCTGAGCTGACGATTTCACTATGAAAATAGGAGATGCGGTGATCTTGTCGGCCGCATGATCCAATCCGCAGAGCCCGCCGCCAAAATCCGCTCCCTGAACGCACGCCGTTTTGGACTAAAGTTTGACGAAAGTTTGGCACTGATTTGCTTATTTTGCGCCATTCCCGCGGCGGCTCAAGCCACGCCCGATCCGGCTAAATTGCGCGCCACGGTCGATCACCTCGTCTCCTTTGGCACGCGTCATACGATGTCGTCTGCGACCGATCCCAAACGGGGCATCGGCGCGGCGCGAAGCTGGGTGGCGGCGGAGTTCAAGAAACGCGGCCTGACCGTCGAGCGGCCAGCGCGCATCTTTACCGGCTCGCGCGCGCCCAATGGGGTGATGATCGAGGATGTCCTCGGCATCCTCCCCGGCGAACGCAGCGACGAAGTGCTGATCGTCGCCGGCCATATCGACAGCCGCGTGACCGACGTCATGGACGCCACCAGCGATGCGCCGGGCGCCAATGACGACGGCTCGGGCGTCGCACTGGTGATGGAAGCCGCGCGGCTGATGGCCAAGGAACACCACCGCGCGACCATCGTCTTCGCCGCGCTGTCGGGCGAGGAACAGGGCCTGTGGGGCGGCACGCTTCTCGCCGAAACGGCGAAGGCGCGCGGCTGGAAAATCGCGGCGATGCTCAACAACGACATCGTCGGGAACAGTGTGGGGACGGACGGGCGCATCGTCGCCGACCGCGTCCGCGTGTTCAGCGAGGGCATCGGCGCGCCACAGGATTTGGCGAGTCTGAAGATGACGCGGCAGATCGGCGGCGAGGACGACAGCCCCAGCCGTGCGCTGGCGAAGCGCGTCGCAACGCTTGCTTTTCCCTGGAACGCCAGCTGCCGTTATTATGGAGGTTGCGGCATACACGCTTTGCTCGTCCGCCGACCGGACAGGTTCGGTCGCGGCGGCGATCACACGCCAATGCTTGAAGCCGGCTTCCCCGCCGTCCGCTTCACTTCGGGCGTCGAGAATTACGATGCGCAGCATCAAAATCTGCGCACTGAAAGCGGGCGGGTATATGGCGATACGGCGGGGCGAATGGACTTTTTCTATCTGGCCAATGTGACGGCATTGAACGTTGCAACCCTGCGCGGGCTCGCCAATGCGCCACGTGCTCCCGACAAGGTGAGCCTTGATGGCGCGCTGTCTGCAGAAACCAAGGTGCAATGGACTGCCGTCGACGGCGCGACGGGCTATCGCCTGCGCTGGCGTCGTGCCGATCAGCAGAACTGAATTGATGTCGTCGATCGGCAGGGCTTGACCGGCCAGCGCGATCTTCCTGCTGCCGTTACCTCGGCAACACTGCCCCTCGTCGTCGATGACAATTTCATCGGCGTGTCGGCGCTGGGGAAGGGCGGGGCGGAAAGCTTGGTGACGTTCGGTGGATTGAAATGACCGTCGTCCCGACGAAGGCCGGGACCGCTGCGCGCGGTAGTGCTCCAACGCCAGCGGCCCCGGCCTTCGCCGGAGCGACGCGCTACAGGCGAGATTCCAGCAGCCGGGCGATCGCTTCACAGCCCGTGCGGTCCTCTTCGTCGAACCGCGCCACTATCGGCGAGTCGATGTCGAGCACCCCGATCAGACGCCCGTCCGCCACCAACGGCACGACGATCTCGCTCGCCGACGCCGCATCACAGGCGATGTGCCCCGGAAACGCATGGACGTCCGCCACCAGCTGCGTCTCGCGCGTCGCCGCGGCGGTGCCGCACACACCCTTGCCCAGTTCGATGCGGATGCACGCCGCCTTGCCCTGAAACGGCCCGAGGACGAGCTCGTCCTCAAGCAGGCGGTAGAACCCCGCCCAGTTCACCTTGGGTAACCAGTCGAACAGCAACGCCGCCGCATTGGCCATGTTGGCGACGGGGTCAGGCTCCCCCGCTGTCACCGCATCGATCGCCGACAGCAGGTCGCGGTACAATCCTGCCTTGTCGCTGCCTGCGGGTTTGAAGTCGAAACTCATTCCATACTCACCTTGCCACGCCCGCGCTTCACATCGGCGCGCACGGACTTGCCGTCCAGGCGCTTGGCCTTGGCGGACTTGCTCGGTTTGGTCTTGACCCGCCGCACCGGGCGGATGTGGGCCTTCGCCACCATCTCGCCCAACCGCGCGCGCGCTTCCTCGCGATTGGCCTCACGCGAACGATATTCGCGCGCGGTGATTACGATCTCGCCGTCATTGGTCCAGCGGCTCCCCGCCAGCGTCCGCAGCCGCGCATAGACATCGGGGTGGAGGCGCAGCGCGAAGACATCGAGGCGCATCTGCACTGCGGTCGCGACCTTGTTGACGTTCTGCCCGCCCGGCCCGGTCCCGGCGAGGAAGCGTTCCTCCAGCGCGTCTTCGGGCAGCGGCGGCGTCTCAGCCGATGGCATCGCGCGCCCAGTCGGGGAAGTGCGGCGGCAGGGGTGAGGACACGTCGATCGCGTCCTTGCCCTCGCGCGGCACGATCAACCGCGCCGCGTGGAGCAGCATGTGCTTGCCGCCGGGCCGCCCGTAGACCGGATCACCCGCGACGGGTGCGCCGAGGCCGCTCGCGGCGTGGACGCGGAGTTGATGCGTCCGCCCGGTGCGCGGCTCGAACTTGATCAGCGAGAGGCCGTTATGCGTGGTGAGCAATGTCCAGTCGGTCACGGCCGCTTTGCCCGCCCGCGCGGGAATCATGCGCCAGCCATCGGCCTTGCTGCTGATCTTGCTCAGCGCCAGTTCGATGGTGCCGCTGTCGCCTTCGGTCACGCCGTCGAGCACCGCGAGGTAAGTCTTGGAAATCTCGCCAGCCTCAAACGCCTGCTGGTACCGCTTATGCGACCGGTCGCTGCGTGCGAGCAACAGGCAACCGCTGGTGTCGCGGTCGAGGCGGTGAACCGTCGATGGCCGTCGCTTGAAACTGAAGCGCAGGGATTCGAGATGCGCGTCTACGCTAAGGCTGCCGTCCTTGGGTTGATCAACCGGCAGGCCCGCGGGCTTGTCGATCACCAGGGCTTCGGCGTCGATGAACAGGATGCGGTCGGCGAGGAGCATGCTCCCCGCCTAGCGCACCCCGGCTTAATCGAACAGCGGATCAACCGAACAGCTTGTTCGCAACCTCGGCGATGCGCTTGCCCTGATAGCGCGCGCCGTCCAGGTCGATCTGGCTCGGCTGGCGTTGGCCCTGACCGCCCGCGACCGTGGTAGAGCCATAAGGCGAACCGCCGACGACTTCATCGAGGCTCATCTGCGATTGATGCCCGTAATCGAGCCCGACGATGGTCAGCCCGAAGTGCAGCAAATTGGTGATGATCGAGAACAGGGTCACTTCCTGCCCGCCATGCTGCGTCGCGGTCGAGGTGAACGCACCGCCGACCTTGCCGTTGAGCGCGCCACGCATCCACAATCCGCCACCGGTGTCGAGGAACGACGCCATCGGTCCCGAAATCCGCCCGAAGCGCGTGCCCGTGCCGATGACGATCGCGTCATAGTCGGCGAGTTCGTCAATCGTTGCCTGCGGATCGTCCGCGCGGGCTACGGCGACGCCGTCCATGTCCGGAATACGCTTCACATCCGCCGTCGCGCCCGCCGAACGCGCGCCCTCGGCAATTGCGTCGGCCATCTGCGCGACGTGACCGTAAGTGGAATAATAAAGCACCAATACTTTTGCCATGTTCGCCTCCTTATTCGGCGTCGACGAGAACGATTTCGCTCTCTTCGACCGCCTTGATGGTGTGATTGCCCGCGTCGAGTGCGACGCCGTCACGCGCATTGATCGCAATGCCGTCGACCTCGATCGCGCCAGTGGCGGGGACGAGATAAGCGTGACGCCCTTCGCCGACGACATGTTCGACCGATTGTCCGGCCTCCAGCGTCGCCGCCAGCACGCGGGCGTCGGCCTGGATGGTCAGCGCGCCTTCGTCTCCCAAGCCACTCGCCAGCACTTCCAGCTGGCCGCTGCGCGACGATTTGGGGAACTGCTTGGCGCCCCAGCCTGGCTTGGCATTCTTGTTTCGCGCCTCGATCCAGATCTGGAACAGGGTCGTCGGTTCGCTTTCGAGATTATATTCCGAATGCGTAACGCCGGTGCCCGCGCTCATCACCTGCACGTCGCCGGCGCCCGTGCGGCCGACATTGCCCATCGAATCCTTGTGCGTAATCGCGCCGCTGCGGACATAGGTGATGATCTCCATGTCCTTGTGCGGGTGTGGCGGAAAGCCGGTGTTCGGGGCGATGGTGTCATCGTTCCACACGCGGATCGCGCCCCAGCCCATACGCTTGGGGTCGTGATAGCTCGAAAATGAGAAATGGTGGCGGGCATCGAGCCAGCCGTGATCGGCGTGGCCCAACGTCTCGAATTGGCGGATGTCCATGATCGGTCTCCTTGTCTGTAGTGGACATAAGACCGCCAGTGGTGCACATAAATAGCAACGTTGGAAAAGGATCGTTTCCAAAAATGTCGCTTCCGAATTTCGAGGGCTGGGCGGTTTTTGCGAGCGTCGCGGATGCCGGATCGTTCAGCGGAGCGGCGATCGAGCTTGGCCTGTCCAAGGCGACGGTATCCAAGGCGATCACGCGGCTGGAGGGCGGCCTCGGCGTCAGCCTGTTCCACCGCACGTCGCGACGCTTGGCGCTGACCGGCAGCGGCGCAGGCCTGATCGAACAGGCGCGCGCCATCCTCGCCAGCGGGCGGCAGGCCGAGGAGTGCGGGCGTGAGGGCGCGCTGGCCCCGACCGGCACTGTGCGGCTGGCGGCGCCGATGAGTTTCGGCATCGCGCATCTCGGCGAGCCGCTGGCACGGTTTCTCGCCGCTTATCCGCAAGTCACGGTCGATCTGTGCCTGTCCGATGCGCGGGTCGATCTTGTCGCCGACGGCTTTGATGCCGCGCTGCGCATCGGCCAACTGACGGATTCATCGCTGATCGCGCGCAAGCTGTGCGACGTCGAGTTGCTGATCGTGGCCGGCACTTCGTGGATCGCCGCGCACGGCGAACCGCGTAATCCGGGCGATCTCGATCCGCGACAGGCCTTTTTCTTACGACAATGGCCGCGATCAACCGGTTGTGCGGCTGACCGGGCCGGGGGGAGAGGCGGCGCTGCGTCTCGACGGACGGCTCCGCGCCAACAATGCCGATGTTATGCTGGCCAGTCTTGCCGCAGGGATCGGCGTCGCGCTGGTTCCGGATTTCATCGCCAAACCCGGTTTGGACGATGGGCGGTTCGTGCGCATTCTGACCGAATGGCGCGCGCCGCCCGCAGCCCTGTATCTGGTCACTCCACCCGGTCGCCTGCGTCCGCGGCGCGTCACGGCGTTGCTCGATTTCCTCACTGAAAATTTAACAGTGCGAACCGTTTAGGACCATGTTAACCTTTATTGGCGCAAAGGTTATCTGGTTAACGGGGCTTCATAGCCAGGGCCGAGCGCCAACGAACAAGGGGTTGCACATGCGCGTTTTGCTGATCGAGGATGAGCCGACCACGGCCAAGGCCATTGAGTTGATGCTCTCCAATGAAGGTTTCAACTGTTACACCACCGATCTGGGCGAAGAGGGTTTGGACCTCGGCAAGCTGTATGATTACGACATCATCCTGCTCGACCTGAACCTGCCCGACATGACCGGGTTCGACGTGCTCAAGAAGCTGCGTGTCGCTCGCGTGACCACACCAGTGATGGTGCTGTCGGGTATCGGCGAGATGGATTCGAAGGTGCGCAGCTTCGGCTTCGGTGCCGACGACTACGTTACCAAGCCGTTCCACCGCGACGAACTCGTCGCCCGCATCCACGCCGTGGTGCGCCGATCGAAGGGCCATTCGCAATCGGTCATCCGCACCGGCAAGCTGGCGGTCAATCTCGATGCCAAGACCGTCGAAGTCGATGGCAGCCGCGTCCACCTGACCGGCAAGGAATATGCGATGCTGGAGCTGCTGTCGCTCCGCAAGGGTACGACCCTGACCAAGGAAATGTTCCTCAACCACCTTTATGGCGGGATGGACGAGCCGGAACTCAAGATCATCGACGTGTTCATCTGCAAGCTGCGCAAGAAATTGTCGCTGGCCTGTGCGGGCGACAATTATATCGAGACCGTGTGGGGCCGCGGTTATGTCCTGCGCGATCCCGAAGAGGTAGCTCAGCCGATCCTCGCGGTGGCCTGAAAGCATGAGCGGCACTCCGATAGTAAAGCTATCGGCGAGACCGCGAATGCCGGCCGGCCTAAGTGAAGCTGAGGACCGACGGCGCGGCTTTGCCGCGACTGGCTGACTTGGGCTTGCCTGATGGCGCGTCAGCGCCGACACGTTGGGCATGTTCGATCGACGACAAGTGATTGCAGGCGGCGGCGCGGTGGCGCTCGCCGCCTGTTCGCGTTCGGGTTCACCGGTGACAGGCCGGATCGTCGCGGCGGGACCCCCCGCGGCGATTTTGATCTGGACCGTGGCGCGCGACAAACTCGCGGGTTGGCCGCGCAAGCCATCGCCTAAGGTGTTGGCAATGTTGGGTGCAGGGGCCGACCTGCCCGAGATTGGCGCGGTGTCGCAATCGGGCGGCCGCGCCGCGAACCTCGAGGCGATCGCGGCCCTCAAACCCGAACTGATCGTGGACTACGGTGATGTCACGCCGCAATTCCGGGAAATCGCCGAACGCACGGAGGCAAAACTGGGTGTGCCGTATCGTCTGGTCGACGGGCAGCTGGAGGCGAGTGCAAGCGCGTTCGCGCACGTTGCAAAGCTGATCGGCGCGCCTCGCGGGATCGAGCTGGCCAATGCCGTGCGTCCGCTACTCCGCCAGTGGCGCGCGCTCCCCGGAGGACCGAGCTTTTATTATGCGCGCGGGATCGACGGGCTGGAGACGGGGTTTGCCGGATCGCTCGCTACGGGTGTGCTCGAAGGCGCGCATTGGACCAATGTCGCGACGGGGGGCGAAAGCCTCAAGCGCGTGTCGCGCGAAGCCGTGGCGGCGTGGGACCCCGAAGTCATCGTCACGCTCGACCGCAAGTTCGCCGAAAGTGCGGCCAGCGACCCGTTTTGGCGGCAGCGCCGCGGCGGGGCCAAGCGGCGCTTGCTGCTGCTCCCCGATCTGCCGTTCGGATGGATCGACCGGCCGCCCTCGGTCAATCGCCTGGTCGGTTGCGCCTGGCTGGTCGGCGGCGATGCGCGTGCCGATGCGACCGCGCATGCGCTATACGGCGCGCAGGCCAGGCTCGGCATGGCCAAGGCGCAATGGATCCCGTGAGGCCGGGCCGAGTGGTGATCGCCGCGGCGCTGCTTGCGCTGGCGATTGCCGCGTGGCGGCTGACACATGGGCCGCTGGCGGTGCCGCTTGCCGATCTGTTCGATTCCTCGAACCGGGCCGCGCGCCTCGCGCTCGATCTCCGTGCCCCACGCTTACTGACCGCACTGGCTGCGGGGGCAGCATTGGCGGGTGCCGGAGCGGCCCTGCAAACGATGTTCCGCAATCCGTTGGTTGCGCCCGACCTGCTGGGCGTCAGTTCGGGTGCAGCGGTCGGTGCGGCGGGAGCATTATTACTCGGGCTGAGCGCCATAGCGGCGCAGGTTACGGCGTTTGGCGGCGGCATCGCCGCGGCGGCGCTCGCGCTTGCTTGTGCGCGGCTGGCGCGGGGCAGTGAGCCGCGCCTCGCGCTCGTTTTGTGCGGTATCGTCACCGGCGCGTTGATGAGCGCGGCGCTCGCCGCGATGTTGTTCCTCGCCGACCCGTATAGCCAATTGCCCGCGATAACCTTTTGGCTGCTCGGCTCGTTCGGCCGCGCAACGTTGTCCGAGGCTGTCACCGCCACCTCGCTCGCCAGCGCGGGGCTGACCGTCCTGCTCTGGCTGGGCTTTCGCCTCGATGTGCTGTCGCTGGGCGACGATCAGGCGCACTCACTCGGCGTAACGCCGCGCCCGTTGCGCTTTGCCGCAATCGGAGCTGCGACGCTGGCGACATCGGCGATGGTCGCGGTGGCCGGGATCGTCGGCTGGATCGGTTTGATCGCGCCGCACCTCGCACGACTGATCGTCGGCGAACGCATCGGCGCGCTGCTCCCCGCCGCGATCGCGATCGGGGCGTTGTTCGGCGTTTTGCTCGATACCGCCGCGACCAGTTTTGGCCCGGTCGAACTCCCCGTCGGTCTGCTCGCCGCCGGATTGGGCGCGCCGGCTTTTCTCGCGCTGTTCGTCGCGCGTGGCGGCAGCCGGTGATCGTCGAGGCGCGCGAACTGATCGTCGGACGCGGCACTTTCCGCGCCGAGCCGTTCGATTTCGCGCTGCAGCCCGGCACCCTGACCGCGCTGATCGGTCCCAATGGTGCCGGCAAATCGACGTTATTGCAGACCCTTGCCGGATTGTTGCCGCCCGTTGCGGGAACGCTCCGCACCGATGGCGAAGTCGCCTACCTTCCGCCGCCGGGCAGCTTCGTGCTGCCCTTCGCCGCCGATTATGTCGTGGTCATGGGCCGCGCCGCGCGACGCGGGCTCAGCCCGATCTTCTCTGCCGAGGATTGGGCGCTGGCGCACCGGGCATTGGCGCAGGTCGGCGCCGCCGATCTGGCGAAGCGGCCCTTCGATCGGTTGTCCAGCGGGCAACAGGGGCGCGTCATGCTCGCGCGGACGATCGCGCAGGATGCGGCGTTATGTCTTCTCGATGAGCCTACCGCCCTGCTGGATCCGCAAGGTGTCGCGGAAGTTGCGATCACCTTGCGTCACCTTACTGAAAGCGGCCGTGCACTGGTCGTCGCCACGCACGATCTCGATCTCGCGCGCCATGCCGATCAGGTCATTGCCATCGGATCGACGATCGATTGTGGCTCGCCGCCGATGATGCTCGCGGGCGAACGCCTGTCGCGGCTTTATGAAACGCCGATGATCGACTGCCAGACCTGCGGCCATGTTGCGACGGTCGCGACTTCGGCGTCGCCCCCGGCCAACGCTTCGACCTGACCGATCAGGCTGTCGCGGACGACGAGGATCGTCGTGCCGTGTCCGCGAGCGAGTACGGTATCGAGCGCGGGGCGCAGCCCCTCGCCGCGGAGTTCGAGGGGGCCGACCTCATCGACGACGATGATCGGCGAATCGCTTTTCGCGGCGGCGGTCAGGCGGCCATTGGCCCAGTCGAACGCAGCGGTGCGAAAGCGGTACGGGCCGATCGTGACGACCGGTTCATCGTCGGTCTCGTGCATTTGAAATCGCTCGAACTCCCCGCTTTTGAGGTCTTCGAGAATGCGGCGATAGTGGAGGTCGGGCGCGAGGATGCCCGCTACGCCGGGGCGGCGGACCGTGCTGGATAACACTCCGGTCTTGCCGCTGTGCGTCGGTCCGGAAAGCAGGATAACGCGTCGCATATCGTTACGCTCCTGACCCGATCTTGCCGCGCGAGCGAGCACGGGTCAACCGATATAGTGTGCCGTCGTCTTCGCCGCCACGTCCGCTTCGCTAACGTCCGGCGCGCATTCGACCAGTCGGAACGGGCTGGCATGATCGTCGCGACGGAACACCGCCAGATCGGTGACGATCATGTCGACCACGTTACGCCCGGTCAGCGGCAGGGTGCATTCGGGAATGAATTTGGGGCTGCCGTCCTTGGCGGTGTGTTCCATCACCACGATGATCTTTTTCACGCCGGCGACCAGGTCCATCGCGCCGCCCATGCCCTTGATCATCTTGCCCGGAATCATCCAATTGGCGATGTCACCGGTTTCGCTGATCTCCATCGCGCCGAGCACGGTCAGGTCGATATGCCCCCCGCGGATCATCGCGAACGATTGTTCGGACCCGAAAAAGGACGAAGATGGCAGTGCCGAAATCGTCTGTTTGCCCGCATTGATCAGATCCGCGTCGACCTCGTCGTCATAAGGAAACGGTCCGATACCGAGCATGCCGTTTTCGGACTGGAGCGTCACCGTCATCCCCGCCGGCACATGGTTCGCGACCAGCGTCGGGATGCCGATGCCCAGGTTGACGTAATAACCGTCCTTCAGCTCGGTCGCGGCACGCGCCGCCATTTCGTCACGGGTCCAGGGCATTATTTGGCGGTGTCCGGAACGACGAACCAGCCCTTGCCCCATTGCCCCGCCGCGCGGCTGTGCACCGCCACCGCGCGGCGCGCATCGTCGGATGCTTCGGCGGCAAATTTGTCGCTGAAGTCCGAAAGCCTGGAGCCAGCCACCGCAACGACGCAATATTTTGCGGCAATCGCGGCGCGGCGGCTATCGCCTCCGCCGCCCATCAGCAGGGTATCACCCGCCGTGACCGGCCCCAGCTTGAGCGTATTGAGCGCTGTCGCGATACCTGGCCCCTCTGCCGCCGGACGGTCGGTGGTGAAGATCACCGCCACGCTGGCCTTGCGCGCCTCGTCGACTGCATGGTGCGCACCGGAAACGACGTCCGCTGTGGCAGTCACTTGTCCACGCACTGCGGAATCGAGCGCGATGACCAAGGCCAGCGGCTTGGACTCACAGGGAACGAACGCGCCTTTGACCAGCGGCGCATCGGCGGCGAGGATCACGCTGTCCTTTGGCCGTGCAGCAACGCGCGTGGCGACAAACGCCACCATCGCGTGATACGCCTGCTGCGCCTCGGCGCCCGCCAGTGCCGCGCTGTCGTCCGCCCGCGCCGTGCTCGCCAGCAACAGCGCCGTCATCGCCACAACTCGCCTCATCATGCAATCTCCCGTTGCCGCACGGTGCGGAATTCGATTTGCTTGTCATACGGTGCGCCGAGGATCAGGCGCTTCACATAAATGCCGGGCAAATGAATGCAGTCGGGGTCGAGGCTGCCCACGGGCACGATCTCCTCGACCTCAGCGACGCAGACTTTGCCCGCGGTTGCCGCCGGCTGGTTGAAGTTGCGCGCGGTCTTGCGGAACTGGAGATTGCCCGATGCGTCGGCGCGCCAGCCCTTGATAATCGACAGGTCGCTACGGATGCCCAGTTCGAGGATGAAGTCTTCACCGTCAAAGGTTTTCACTTCCTTGCCCTCGGCGACGAGGGTGCCGACACCGGTCTTGGTGTAGAAACCGGGGATGCCCGCGCCGCCCGCGCGCATGCGTTCGGCGAGCGTGCCTTGCGGGCAAAATTCGACCTCGAGCTCGCCCGCGAGATATTGCCGCTCGAACTCCTTGTTTTCACCGACGTAAGACGAGATCATCTTCTTGACCTGCTTTGTGCGCAGCAGCTTGCCCAAGCCCTGGCCGTCGATCCCGGCATTGTTGCTGGCGATGGTCAGATCCTTGACCCCCGACGCGACGATCGCGTCGATCAACCGTTCGGGAATACCGCACAGGCCGAATCCCCCGGCGCAGATCGTCATGCCATCGTGAAGCAGGCCGTCGAGCGCGGCGGCGGCATCTGGGAATTGCTTGTCCATGTGCCGTCCCTAACCAGCGTCGGTGTCACCGGCAATCCGGCCGGCTTGGCGTTTTTGCGGCGCGGCATTAGATGGCGTGCATGACTCACGAACCCATCGTCATCACCGGCTTTGCACGCACGCCCATGGGCGGGATGCAAGGCGCCTTGTCCTCGGTCCCCGCGACCAAGCTGGGCAGCATTGCGATCAAGGCGGCGGTCGAGCGTTCGGGCGTCGATCCGGCGGATGTCGATCAGGTGATCATGGGTTGCGTGCTGCCCGGTGCGCTGGGTCAGGCGCCCGCGCGGCAGGCGGCGATTGGTGCGGGCCTGCCGATTTCAACGGGCGCGACAACGATCAACAAGGTGTGCGGGTCGGGCATGAAGGCGACGATGATGGCGGCCGAGGCGATTCTCGCCGGCACGTCGGACATCGTCGTGGCGGGCGGCATGGAATCGATGACGAACGCCCCGTACATGCTGACCAAGCACCGCGGCGGCGCGCGCATCGGCCATGACAGCATCAAGGATTCGATGTTCCTCGACGGTCTCGAAGACGCTTACGATCCGGGCCGTGCGATGGGCAGCTTTGCCGAGGAAACTTGCAAGGAGTATCAGTTCACCCGCGAAGCCCAGGACGAATATGCCATCCGTTCGTTGACCCGCGCCAATGCGGCGATCAACGGCGGCAAGTTCGACGCCGAAATCACCCCTGTGGAAGTCGTAGATCGCAAGGGCACGACCGTCGTCGATCGCGACGAACAGCCCGGCAAATCAAATCCGGAAAAGATCCCCGGTCTGCGCGCCGCCTTTGCCAAGGACGGCACGATCACGGCCGCCAATGCCAGTTCGATTTCGGACGGTGCGGCGGCCTTGGTCGTTGCGCGCGAAAGCGTCGCCAAGGCCAAGGGTTTGCCTATCGCGGCGCGCATCGTCGCCTGGGCAACGCATAGCCAGGAACCGGCCAAGTTTACCTCCGCCCCTGTTCCCGCAATCCGCGAAGTAATGGACAAGGCTGGCTGGACGGTCGAAACCACCGACCTGTTCGAAATCAACGAAGCCTTTGCGATGGTGCCGATGATCGCGATGCAGGAACTTGGTATCCCGGCCGACAAGCTCAACATCCATGGCGGCGCGACGGCGCTGGGCCATCCGATCGGGGCGTCGGGCGCGCGGATCATCGCGACGTTGATCGCGGCGCTGCAATCGACGGGCAAGAAGCGCGGCATTGCTGCACTGTGCATCGGCGGCGGTGAAGGCACCGCGCTCGCGGTCGAGCTCGCCTGACCGGCGACGTCGCCTCGTTGGAGCGGGCGGCGCTGAGCGCCGCGCTGGCGCGCGTGGGCGAAGGCGACCGGGCGGCATTGCAGGAAGTCTATCGGCGCACCTCGGCGAAACTATATGGCGTGTGCCTCCGTATCTTCCCCGAACCCGAGGATGCGCAGGACGTGCTGCAGGACGCGTACATCAATGTTTGGCAACGCGCCGCGACGTTCGATCCGGCGCGCGCCAGCCCGATCACCTGGCTGGTCACGCTGACTCGCAACCGCGCGATCGACCGGCTGCGGCAACGTGGGCGCCGCATCATGACCCCGATCGAGGACGCGCACGATATCGCCGACGAGCGTCCCGACGCCGAAGCGTGCTTGATCGCGGCGGATGGCGATGCCCGTATCCATGGCTGCGTCGAAACGCTGGCCACGGGCGATGCGAGCCTGATTCGCACCGCGTTCTTCGACGGCGCGACCTATGCCGACATCGCCGAACGTGCGGGCATTCCGCTCGGTACGATCAAGAGCCGGATGCGCCGTGCGCTCCTCAAATTACGCGATTGCCTGCAATGACGAACGATGACGACGTCCTCGCGGCCGAATATGCGATCGGCCTGCTCAACCCGGCAGAGGCCGAAGCGGTGCAGGATCGCGCGCGCCACGATGCGCCACTGTCGCTCAGGATCGCGTGGTGGCGCGACCAGCTGACCCCGCTCGCTGAACGCGGCGCGACCGAGCCGCCGGCGATCGTGTGGCACGGTATCCAGCGCAGCCTGGCCGCCAACGACAATCCGCCGACACCGGCCAATCGCTGGCGCAGCGCCGCGCTGGCGGCGATGTCGATCGCGGCGGCATTGGTCGTGTATATCGGCGTGGCGCCTTCGCCGCAGCCGACCGTGATCACCCGCACCGTCAACGCGCCTGCGCCGATGGTAGCACTATTGACCGGTAAGGGCGGCACCGAAGTGGCCCTCGTCGTCGACGCTGAGGGGCATATGCGGACCACACCGGCGTTGCTCGACGCGGGCAAAGGCGATCCCGAATTGTGGGTCATCCCCGCCGACGGCAAGCCGCGTTCGATGGGCATTTTCGATGCGCACGGCCGTTCGGCGCACGGCGTGGCGCCCGCGATGCGCCCAATGCTGGCCGAAGGGCTGACCTTTGCCGTGTCGCTCGAGCCCAAGGGCGGGTCGCCGACCGGCAGCCCGACCGGCCCGGTCGTCGCCACCGGAAAATTAATTCGCGCCTGACGCATCCGCATCCGTGATTGCGACGTAACTCTTCTCGAAGCGGGGGCTTCACGGAGAAGATGATGAAAAGATTAGCTCTACTCGCTGCGCTCTCGCTGGGCGTTGCCGCGCCTGCGCTGGCCGGTAATCCGATGGTCGGCGGTGCTGCGATGTACCCAACCAAGACGATCGTTGCCAATGCCGTTAACTCGAAGGACCATACGACTCTGGTCGCCGCGGTTCAGGCGGCTGGGCTGGTCGATACGCTCAACAGCGCGGGTCCGTTCACCGTTTTCGCTCCGACCAATGAGGCGTTTGCGAAGCTTCCGGCCGGCACCGTCGAGACGTTGGTCAAACCCGAAAACAAGGCGACGCTGACCACGATCCTGACGTATCACGTCGTTGCCGGGCGCATGACGTCGAAGGACATTGCCGCTGCGATCAAGGCCGGCGGCGGCAAGGCCGTACTGACGACCGTTCAGGGTGAGCCGCTGACCGCCACGATGATGGGCAAGACGCTGGTTCTTACCGACGCCAAGGGTGGCATGAGCCATGTGACGATCGGGGATGTGATGCAGTCCAACGGCGTGATCCACGTCGTCGACACCGTCTTGATGCCGTAACCAATTTGGATGTCCGGTCGGGCGGTGCCCGGCCGGACAATTTTCAAGGCTAGCGATCGGCTTGCTCGATCGCGAAGGGGCAGGTGTTTTCCCCATCTCGCGCCTGCCCCTTTTTCTCGTTTGGAGCAGATGCGGAGATCTACGCTCAACAGCGGTCGACAATCGACGCTTAGGCTGCGTCGGAAATTCCGAGTTCGGCGAGTTTGCGGTACAGCGTCGAGCGACCGATGTGTAGGCGGCGTGCCACTTCGGTCATCCGCCCATGATAGTGATCGACCGCCGCGCGGATCACGTCCGCCTCGATTTCTTCGAGTGAGCGGAAATGCCCATCGGTGCCGAGCAGCGCCATACCGCCTTCTTGCGTAGCAATGGGTTTCGGCGCACGGAGCGCCGGACGTTCGCCGGCGATGTGCGGGAAATCGTCCACGTCGAGCGTCGCGCCGTCGCAGAACACTGCGGCACGGAACAATGCATTATACAATTGGCGCGCATTGCCGGGCCAGCCATAGCTGACCAGCAATGCCAATGCGCCATCGCTGATTTCTAGGTCACGAAGGCCGGGCTCGCGCGCGATACGCGTCAGCATATGGCCGACGAGTCCTGGCAAATCCGCGAGCCGCTCGCGCAGCGGCGGCAGCGTCAACTGAACCTTGGCAAGGCGGAGGAACAGGTCCTCGCGGAACTTGCCCTGTTGGACATCGGCGGTCAGCGGACAGTTGGCTGCGGCGATGACCCGCACATCGACGGCGATCGGGCGTCCCCCGATCGGCACGATTTCGCCATGATCGATCAGGTGCAGCAGCTTGGTCTGCGCGTCGATTGGCAGCTTGCACACTTCGTCGAGAACCAACGTGCCGCCATGCGCATCGCAAATCTTGCCGACGACCTTGGTAAAGGCTCCCGCAAATGCGCCCATTTCGTGCCCGAACAACAGCGACTCGACGCCGTTTGCGGGGTGCGCCGCGCAATCGACGTGAATCAACGGCCCATCCGCGCGCGGTGATGCCGCATGAATCGTGTCGGCGACCATCGCCTTGCCTACGCCCGGCTCGCCCTCGATCAGGACGGGAACGTCGACGCTGGCTGCTTTGGCCGCGATCTCCAGTGCGGCACGGAATTTCGACGCGTTGCCGACGATCTGGCCGAACGCCAATGGCATCGAGAATTTTTCGGTGAGCGGGCGCAGTTCGCCGCCATGAACGCCATTATCGACGGCTGCAGCCAATGCCGCCAACAGCCGCTCTGGCGCGACCGGCTTGACCAGGAAATCGCTGGCCCCGGCACGCATCGCCGCGACCGCGCTTTCGACCGATCCGAACGCAGTCAGCGCAACGATCGGCAAATCCGGTCGCTTGGCGCGCATTGACGCGATCAGCGCAGTGACATCGCCACCACTGTGGTCGATCAGCACCGCGTCAAGCTGTTGCCCATCGCGCGACGCGAGGCGCGCCAACGCCATATCTTCACCCGCCGCCGACACTGTGCGCCAGCCGCCACGCTGCGCCAAGGCGGAAACCAGGCGCAGATGCGCCGGGTCGCCGTCGACCAGCATCAGCATTTGGGCTCCGTTTGGCGTCATTGCTCTCCGGGGGTCGGTGTTGAATCTAATTCTATTCCCTAGATACGGAAGGAGGGTTGATTTGGATTTAACCGCGAAACGAAAAAAATGGTTCCCTTGAGGCCGGGCCGCACCCTCGCTAGTGCTGGGGCAGACAACATAGGGTGGAAATATGTCAGGCGATAACGTCACCACAGGCAGCGAAGACTTTCCGGCGCATGTCGCAGGCTATAGCCGCTTCCTGTTCTGGCTGAAGTTCGGGACGATCGGTTCGGCGCTGGTCGCGGCGCTCGTCATATTCCTCATCACGCGGTGAAGATCGCCGTCCTCAAGGAAACGACCGCCGGTGAACGGCGCGTCGCGGCAACCCCGGAGACGGTCAAGAAATTGATCGCGCTCGGCGCGAGTGTCGCGGTCGAAGCCGGCGCGGGGCAGGGTGCGTCGATCGCGGACCAGGCTTTTGCCGATGCGGGCGCGAGCGTTGGCGACCGTTCGAAAACTCTATCCGAAGCGGATGCGATTTTTGGCGTGCAGGGTCCCGATCCGGCCAGCCTGACGGGGATCAAGCCGGGCGCGTGGATCGCCGCCGCGCTTAATCCGTTTGTCGAGCGCGCGCGCGTCGATGCCTATGCGGCGCTCGGTGTCGAGGCGCTGGCGATGGAGTTCATGCCGCGCATCACGCGCGCCCAGTCGATGGACATTCTCAGCTCGCAATCGAACTTGTCAGGCTATAAAGCGGTTTTGGATGCTGCCGGCGAATATGGCCGCGCCTTTCCGATGATGATGACCGCGGCGGGCACCGTCAGCGCGGCGCGGGTCTTCGTGATGGGTGTCGGGGTTGCCGGGCTTCAGGCGATCGCCACCGCCCGCCGCCTGGGTGCACAGGTCTCCGCCACCGATGTGCGGCCCGAGGTCAAGGAACAGATTGAAAGCCTCGGCGCCAAGGCGGTGTTCGCCGAAGGGCTGACCGCGTCGGGGCAGGGTGGCTATGCCGCCGAGCTGACCGACGAACAAAAAGCGGCGCAGGCCGCGTTCGTTTCCAGCCATATCGCCAAGCAGGATATCGTTATCACCACCGCGCTGATCCCCGGCCGGCCCGCGCCGCGGCTGGTCAGCGATGTGCAGATCGCATCGATGCGACCGGGCAGCGTGATTGTCGATCTCGCGGTCGAAAGCGGCGGCAATGTCGAAGGTGCGGTCGCGGGCGAGATTGTCGAGCTGCACGGCGTGAAGATCGTCGGGCACAAGAATGTGCCCAGCCGGCTTGCGGCGGACACGTCGGCGCTGTTCGCGCGCAATTTGCTCAATTTCGTCACCGCATTTTGGGACAAGGAATTGGGCAAGCCGGTGCTCGACGCCGAGATCGGCGACGCCATCCGGCTGACTCAGGCTGGCAAGGTCGTGAACCCCCGCTTGCTCGGCTGAGGCCAGATACACGAAGCCCCGGCGCAGGATGGTCCTGCACCGGGGCTCGGAATTTCAGAATTGAGGCTTAAGCGGCCTGGTCGAATTCCGCGTCGTCGAACGTCTGGACCGGACCTGAATCCTGGCCCTTGGCCGACACATCGCGATCGACGAATTCGATGATTGCCATTTCGGCCGAATCCGATTTGCGGATGCCGGCGCGAATGACGCGGCAATAACCGCCTTCACGGTCGGCGTAACGCGAGGCGAGAACGTCGAACAGCTTGATTAGCTGCGTTTCGTCGAGCAGCCGCGAATGCGCCAGACGACGGTTCGACAAGCCGCCCTTCTTGGCCAGAGTCACCAGCTTTTCGGTATAGGGGCGCAGTTCCTTCGCCTTAGCGAGGGTCGTGGTGATTTGCTCATGCTTGATCAGCGCGGCCGACATGTTGCGGAACAGGGCGGTACGATGCGCGGACGTGCGCTGCAGTTTACGATGAGCTTTGCGATGACGCATGGTCAATCCTTTTGGGTTCGTCCGTCACCCGTATCAGGTAGCGACGGCCAGGCGGAGGAACCGCCCGGTGCGAGCGCGCCAATGCGGCGGCGCAGCGAAAAAGTCAATCGGCCAACAAGCGCGTACCGCCGTGGATCGCCAGCTCATCGAGTGCCGCGGCCAATTCGTCACGACGGAACGGCTTGTTGAGGCTGGGCAGCGCGTGTGTGACCCCGGCAACCTCGGCGAACCCCGAGATGATCAACGCGGGCAAAGGTGGCTGCCTCGTCGCGATGGTGTGTGCCAGTTCGGTCCCGCTCATGCCGGGCATCAGATGATCGGTCACCACTGCATCGACCGATGTGCCCTCTTCGAGGATGGTCAGAGCCGCCTCCGCATCCTCTGCTTCGACAACGTCATATCCAAGCTCGACAAGCATATCGGCCGTCGCGGCGCGGACCAGCGGCTCGTCGTCAACCAGCAGAATGCGCGCCGTACCGCGTGCCTCACGCACCGGCGCGGCAAGCGATGAAGCGGCCAGCTCTTCCGTGGCGGGCAGGTAAAGGTGGATAGTCGTGCCTTCCCCAGGCGCGCTCTCGATTTCGAGCAGCCCGCCCTGTTGTGCGGCCAATCCATGAACCATCGACAACCCCAGCCCGGTACCGCGTCCGACGCCCTTGGTCGAAAAGAACGGCTCCACTGCGCGCGCGCGCGTTTCGGCATCCATCCCGGAGCCGGTATCGCTGACACACAGGCGCACGAAACTCCCGGTCAAGCCCACTTTCGCGCAGTCTTCGGCGTCAGGCCGCGCCGCGACCAGTTCGATGGTGCCGCCATCGGGCATCGCGTCCCGTGCATTCACGCCCAGATTGAGGATCGCCATTTCCAGCTGATTGGGATCGACGAGCACCCGCGGTAGGTCGGACGCCACGCGCGTTTCCACCTTGACCCGCGGTCCGACCGTGCTGGCGATCAATTCGTGCATCCCGGCCATCAGTTCCGACAGGTCGACCGGCACGGGTTTCAACGGTTGCCGCCGCGCAAAGGCCAGCAACCGTTGCACCAGCACCCGAGCGCGCTCCGCCGATTGCTGCGCGCCGCTGACCAATCGCTCCATCCGCGCATCGTCCAGCCCCCGTCGCTGCAACAGGTCGAGCGCGCCGACGATCGGGGTCAGCAGATTGTTGAAATCATGTGCCACACCACCGGTCAGTTGGCCCATGCTTTCGAGTTTTTGGCTTTGGCGCAAAGCGGCCTGGGCGGTTTCCAGTTCGGCCGTGCGCGCCGCGATCAGCTCCTCCAGCCGTAACTGGGCTTCCTTGGCGATGGTGATGTCGAACGCCGCACCGATGAACCCGGCGAGATTGCCCGCCGCATCGAAACGCGGATTGGATTCGGAGCGGAGCCAAGTCCACTGCCCGTTCGCGCCGCGATAGCGGCCCTCGAGCGTGAACGGCTTGAGCGATGCTTCGCCCGCCGCCGATTCCGCGAGCAGCCGCGCACCATCATCGGGGTGGATGATGGTGCGCCAGTCGAATTGCCTAGCCTCATCCTCGCCGGTTCCAAGAAACGCCATATAGGCTTTGTTGACGAAGGCGCGGGTGCGATCGAGTGCGGTGACCCACATCGGCACCGGCGCCTGATCGGCGATCTCGCGAAATCGCGCCTCGCTTTCGCGCAGTGCGGCTTCACTGTCCTGCAACGCGGCCTGCGCGCGGCGTTCGTCGGTCACATCGGTGTGCAGCACCCCCAGCGTCCCGTCGCCAAGCGGGAAGGCGTGTACCGCCCAAGCATGTTCGGGCGTGCCGAAACGATGCTCGAACCGCGCCGGATTGCCACTCGCCGCTACGCCTGCGAATTTGCCGACGAGCCGCAAGAGATTGCCAGTGACGAGATCGCTGCCCTTCGCGCCGACGATCTGCGCGCGCGGGCGGTTGAGCATGGCGGCAAAAGCAGGGTTGCACGTGACCCAGGAGAAATCCGTCGGCGGGTCGCCAATCATGCGTACGGTCGCGAAGCCTTCGGCAATGCGGTCGATCAGTGCCGTCGCATCCAGCGCGCCGCCCGCCGATGTCGCATCCCTCTCCATGAGGTTAGTGGCTTAGTGGGTCATCGCGGCGATGTGAACGCCCGTTCGACATGAAAAACCGGCAGCATGCCAAGGCGCGCCGCCGGTTTGATTCACACGGTTCACAAGTGCCAATGGCGCTTGCGAAAGGTTCAGCCCAGCAACTCTGCTTCGAGCTTCTTGGCCATGTCTTCGATGTTTTCCGGCGGCCAGTTGGGGATGTCCATCCCCAGGCGCAGACCCATCGACGACAGGACTTCCTTGATCTCGTTGAGCGACTTGCGACCGAAGTTCGGCGTGCGCAGCATCTCGGCTTCGGTCTTGCCAACCAGATCGCCGATATAGATGATGTTGTCGTTCTTGAGGCAATTGGCCGAACGCACCGATAGCTCCAGTTCGTCGACCTTCTTGAGAAGGTAGCGGTTGAGCTGATTGGTGTCGGCTTCGACGCCCGACAGCGGCTGAGCCACGGCCATGCCGATCATCGGCGACGCCTGCGACACGCCGGCATCTTCGAAGCCGACGAACAACGCGAGTTGGTCCTGCAGGATGCGCGCGGCATAGCCGACCGCTTCGTCAGGAAGCACGGTGCCGTCGGTCTCGATGGTCAGGGTCAACTTGTCGTAATCGAGCTCCTGCCCGACGCGGGTGTTCTCGACCTTGTAGGCGACCTGCTTGACCGGCGAGTAAAGCGCATCGACCGGGATCAGGCCGATCGGCGCGTCGGCGGGCCGGTTCGCGGCGGCGGCGACATAGCCCTTACCGACGTCAGCGGTCAGTTCCATGTTGAGCGTCGCACCCTGATCGAGGTGACAGATCACCAGTTCGGGGTTCATCACCACGATGTCACCGGTGACGGCGATGTCGCCCGCCTTGACTTCGGCCGGACCGGTCATCGACAGCTGAAGACGCTTCGGGCCTTCGCCCTGCATTTTCAGCGCGATCTGCTTCACGTTCAGCACCATGTCGGTGACGTCTTCGCGGACGCCCGCCAGGCTGCTGAATTCATGCAGCACGTTTTCGATCTTGATGCTGGTGACGGCTGCACCCTGCAGGCTCGACAGCAGCACGCGACGCAGCGCGTTGCCGAGCGTAAGGCCGAAGCCCCGCTCCAGCGGCTCGGCGACGAAGGTCGCCTTGCGCTTGCCGTCACCCGACTTGCGCTCCAGCGCCGTCGGCTTCTTGAGTTCCTGCCAGTTCTTTGCGTTGACAGCCATGTTGCTTCCTTGCCCGTGGGGCGACGGCGTCCCGCCTGCCCTCTGCTTTTGAATATTCTAATCCGACCGGAGCACCCCCCGGCCAGAGCGTCAGACGCGGCGGCGCTTGGCGGGGCGAACCCCGTTATGCGGGATCGACGTCACGTCGCGGATCGACGTGATGTTGAAACCAACCGCCTGCAGCGCACGAAGCGCCGATTCACGACCCGAACCCGGGCCCTTGACCTCGACTTCGAGCGTCCGGACGCCGTGTTCGGCGGCCTTTTTGCCCGCGTCTTCGGCGGCGACCTGCGCGGCGTAGGGAGTCGATTTGCGCGACCCCTTGAAGCCCATGGTGCCGGCCGACGACCACGAAATCGCGTTGCCCTGGGCATCCGTGATCGTGATCATGGTATTGTTGAAGCTGGCGTTCACATGCGCGACGCCGCTGGTGATGTTCTTGCGTTCACGGCGCTTGATGCGCCCCGGTTCACGAGCCATTTTTGTCGTCCTGACTTAATATAAAGCGAGACTGCCACAGGGCAGCCGTCGAGCTTATTTCTTCTTACCGGCGATCGGCTTGGCCTTGCCCTTGCGAGTGCGCGCATTGGTATGAGTGCGCTGGCCGCGGACCGGCAGGCCCTTGCGATGGCGGAGACCACGATAGCAGGCCAGATCCATCAGACGCTTGATGTTCATCGACACCTGACGGCGCAGATCGCCTTCGACCTGATGGTCGGCGTCGATCGTTTCGCGGATCTGCAAAACTTCCTGATCGGTCAGGTCCTGCACGCGCGTCGCATCGGCGATGCCGAGCTTCGTGGTGATTTCCTTGGCTTTCGCCGGGCCAATCCCGTGAATATAAGTCAGCGCAATCTGAACGCGCTTGTTGGTGGGGATATTGACCCCCGCAATACGTGCCATCTAAAACTTTCTCCCGGCTCCACAGCCCGTCATGGCAGACGGCCCATCTCTACGCTTTGATTCCGGCAATACGAAAAACGCGGCGCGCGCGAAAGCGCCCGCCGTGTGCGTGTTGCTGGAGTGCGATTGCAGATAGTCGCGGCTTTGGCACGAGTCAACCGGCTCGCCCCCGTTAACGGGTTGCCAACCAAGAGTGTTCACAAATGCTGGTGTGCAGCCGATGTTCCCCCGTGACTTCGAGGTCGATGCCGACGCTTGGCCGCCATTGCGCACACGTGTGGAGGCCGAAACGCTGGGCGGATACAGCAAATACCGCAAGACACTGACTCCGCGATTCGAGACCGTATGGCGCGATATTGCGCTGGGTTACGCAGTGTTGGCAGCGATTGTTGTAGCGGTTGGCAGCGTCGGCGGCATCGTGGCCAGCCTCGTCGCGGCGACGCTTGGCGCGGTGGGCATCGGCACCTCCATCGCGTACCTCCAGCTGTTCATCCACGAAGCCGCGCACGCCAATCTTGCCCCACGCCGCCGAACCAGCGACTGGATCGCCAACAGTTTTATCGCGTGGCAGGTGGGGACGAGCATCGCCGCGTATCGCGCGGTGCATTTCGATCATCACCGCCATTTGGGCCACGCGCGCGACGGCGAGCGGTCGTACGTTCACCCGCTGACCCCGCGCCTGATCGTCGAGATGCTGACGGGTGTTCACGCGGTCCGTATCTTTCTCAGTCGCGCACAGTCGCCGCAGCCCAGGTCCGCGCGGTCCAAATTGCCGCTGATCCGTGGCGCGGCGATCCATGTTGCGATCCTGGGTACGATGCTGGCGTTCGGTGCATGGCCCGCCGTGCTCGCCTGGGGTGGGGGCATGACGATCGTCTATCCGTTTCTCGCGACACTGCGCCCGCTACTCGAACATCGTCCGGTTCGCGCCGATGCGTTGCGACCCGCCCAAAGCGGGGCAGTAACCCGCTTGTTCGCTGACGGTCCGCTGGCCAAAATCTTCGGTGGTGCAGGGTTCAGCCGCCACCTCCTCCATCACTGGGAACCGCAAGTGAGCTATACTCGCCTCGCCGAGCTCGACGCCTATCTGGCGCGGACGAGCCTCGCTCCGATCCTCGACGCGCGCCGCACGACCTATGTGCAGGCGTTCCGCGACATATTGGCGAACGACCGTGGCCGCTGAATGCCTCGCCTGTGGCAGCCGTCACGTCAGCCACTGGGCGACTGCGCGCGACGTCGAATATGCCGCTGTGCCCGAAAGCTTCGATTATGTCCGCTGCGGCGATTGCTGCACGCTGTCGATCGTCGATCCGCCGCGCGATCGGCTCGGCGAGATTTATCCCGACACCTATTATTCGTTCAGCGAAACCGGCGCATCACGCGTCGAGCGCGTCAAGGCGTGGCTCGACCGGCGACAATTCCGCAAGATCTTTGCCGGGGTAAAGGGTGACCGGCTGTCGGCGCTCGACGTCGGCGGCGGGGCGGGGTGGTTGCTGACCACCGCCAAGGCGGTCGAACCGCGATTGATGGACACCACTGTGGTCGATCTCGATCCGGCGGCAGAAACCTTGGCCAAGGCGGCGGGACACGACTTCTTCCTTGGACCGGTCGAGACGTACGAAACCGCAAAACGCTTCGACGTGATTTTCCTGCTCAACCTGATCGAACATGTCGCCGATCCGGTGGCGGTGCTGACGCGGATGCGTGGGCTCCTCGCGCCGGGCGGGGTGATCTTCGTCAAGACGCCCAATCATGACAGCCTCGACGCGCGCCTGTTTCGTCACCGCAGCTGGGGCGGGCTCCACGCCCCGCGCCACTGGGTGATCTTTTCGCCCGAAAGTTTCGGCAAGGCCGCCGCCAAAGCGGACCTACGCGTCACATCGCTCAAACTCACGCAAGGCGCACCGTTCTGGACGGTCAGCGCGCTCGAAGCCCTCGGGCGGCTGGGCCTGGTGAAAACCAGCCGTCAGCGCCCGATGGTCGCACACCCGCTATTCGGCCCGCTCACCGCCGCCTTCGCCGCGCTCGACATCCTGCGCCGACCGTTCGGGCGGACCAGCCAGATGTTCGTGACGCTGACCGCTTAGGCTTTTTTCAGCGCGCCCGGCTTGTGCGCAGCGATGCCGCCGGACTTGTCCGACTTGACGATATATTCGGGATTGTCCTTTGACGCCGCGACCTTGTGATCCTTGATCTTGGTCGGGCTGGTGACTTTTTTGACGATCTTCCCTGTCGAATGCCCGCCCGAGCTATTCCAGCCGACCTTATCGCCTGCTTTGAACGTCTTTTCCGTCATTCCGCGTCTCCTCGACGGCAGAACGAGCGACCGGCGCAGCGGCTCCGGTAGCGCGTCAGAAAAGCGTCGGCCCAGTCTCCAAATGCGCCCGCGCCGATCGCCGCGCGCATCCCCGCCATGACCTGTTGGTAGAACCATAGATTATGTTCGGTCAGCAGCATCGCGCCGAGCATTTCGTTCGAGCGGACGAGGTGGTGGATATACGCCTTCGACCATTGCCCGACCGGTGACTGTTCATCAATCGGAGTCAAATCCTCGGCGAATTTGGCATTGCGCAGGTTGATCGCGCCGTCCCAGGTGAACGCCTGTCCGTTGCGCCCGCTGCGCGTCGGCAGGACGCAATCGAACATGTCGATCCCGCGCATCACCGCGCCGACCAGATCGTCGGGCTTGCCCACGCCCATCAGGTAACGCGGGCGGTCGGCGGGCAGCATGTCCACCGCGAAGTCGAGCACGCGGAACATCTCCGCCTGGCCTTCGCCGACCGCCAGGCCGCCGACCGCATAGCCATCGAACCCGATGCTCGTCAGATCCTTCGACGACTGCGCGCGCAAATCCTCGAACATCGAGCCCTGCTGAATTCCGAACAGCGCGCCCGTGCCGCTGAATGCATCGCGCGAGCGTTGCGCCCAGCGCATCGAGCGCTCCATCGACGCTTTCGCCGCTTCATGCGTCGCGGGAAAGCCGGTGCATTCGTCGAACGCCATGTGGATGTCCGACCCGAGCAGCGCCTGAATCTCCATCGATCGTTCGGGCGTGATCAAATGGCGGCTGCCGTCGAGGTGGCTGGCAAATGTCACGCCAGTCTCGGTCTTCTTGGTCAGGTCGGACAGGCTCATCACCTGATACCCGCCGCTGTCGGTCAGGATCGGGCGGTCCCAGCCCATGAATGCGTGCAGTCCGCCGAGCTTGGCCATCCGCTCCGCACCGGGACGCAGCATGAGGTGATAGGTGTTGCCGAGGATGATGTCAGCGCCGGTCGTTCGGACGTCGGCGGGCTTCATTCCCTTGACCGTCGCGGCGGTACCCACGGGCATGAACGCCGGGGTGCGAATCTCACCCCGCGACATCGTGATAGTGCCGGTGCGCGCCGCACCATCGCGGGCGGAAATGTCGAAACTGAAGCGTGTCACGTGGCGCGCTTATGGTGCGTGCGATGCGGCGTCCAGCGGCGGAACGCGACGCCGCCAATACGCGTTTAGTTCGTCTTCGGGGAAGAGAGAGGACATTTGGTCATGAAACTACCCTTGGCAATTTTGATCTCTGTCGCTGGCGCTGCGCTGGCATCGAGCCCGGCGATGGCGCGCGATGGCTGCGGCCGTGGCATGGAGCGCGGTCCGCGCGGGCATTGTCACGCCATCGGACGCTGGGCGGGCAACAACGCTTGGGTTGTCGGACGCTTCTACACCGGCCGCGGCTATTGGGACGGCCATCGCTGGTATCAGAATCGCTACCGTCATCACGGCGGCTGGCGTTATCGCTAAGTCGTGTAACCAGGTGGCGCGACCGGNCGGNCGCGCCACCTGTTTTTGCGTCGCAACTTGCGGTCATCGACCGCGGTCGGAAAATCGGCTATATAGCGGGATTACAGCGGCTGAGGTCGCGCATCCCCGTTAGGCCCATGCACTTTCAGAATATCCCGGCGCTGCTCGCCGAAGCCCTCTCCGCGCGCTCCTATGAAACCGCCACGCCGGTGCAGGCGGCGGTGCTTGAGCCCGAAACGGCGAGCCGCGACTTGCTCGTCTCGGCCCAGACCGGGTCGGGCAAGACCGTCGCGTTCGGGCTGGCGATGGCCAAGCAGATGCTGACGCCCGAGGGGATGATTTTCCCGTCGCGCACGCCGCTGGCGCTGGTCATCGCGCCGACGCGCGAACTGGCGCTGCAGGTCAGTCGCGAGCTCGAATGGCTTTATGCCAAGACCGGCGGGCGCGTGATCACTTGCGTCGGCGGGATGGACGCGATGAAGGAGCGGCGCGCGCTCAATCACGGCGCGCACATCGTCGTTGGGACGCCGGGCCGCCTGCGCGATCACCTCGAACGCGGCGCGCTCGATCTGTCCGACCTCCGCGTGGCCGTGCTCGACGAAGCCGACGAGATGCTCGACATGGGCTTCCGCGAAGAGCTCGAGGAAATCCTCGACGCCTCGCCCGCTGAGCGCCGTACGCTCATGTTCTCGGCGACTCTGCCCAAGCCGATCGTCGCGCTCGCCAAGCGGTATCAGCGCGATGCGATGCGCATCTCGACCGTCGGTGAAGACCGCGGCCATGGCGATATCAGCTATCAAGCGGTTGCTGTTTCGCCCGCGGATATCGAGCACGCCGTCATCAACCTGCTGCGCCTGCACGACGCAGAGACGGCGATCCTGTTCTGCGCCACGCGCGATGCTGTGCGCCGCCTTCATGCCAGCCTGGTGGAGCGCGGCTTTTCCGCAGTCGCGCTTTCGGGCGAGCATAGCCAGAACGAACGCAACGCGGCGATGCAGGCGTTGCGCGATGGACGTGCCCGCGTGTGCGTAGCCACCGATGTGGCGGCACGCGGACTCGATCTGCCGAGCGTCAGCCTGGTCATCCATGTCGATTTGCCGCGCGACGCAGAGACGCTGCAGCACCGCTCGGGCCGGACGGGGCGTGCGGGGAATAAGGGGACGGCGATATTAATCGTCCCGTTTACGCGTAAGCGGCAGGTCGAGAACATGCTGCGCGGGGCGCGGATTACTGCAGAATTGATGGCCGCGCCGACGGCGGAGGAGATTCGGGCCAAGGACCGCGAACGCCTGATCGCCGCACTCCTCGAGCCGGTCGAGCTGGACGAGGAAGATGCGGCGGTGGCCGAGGAACTGCTCGCCAAGAAGACCCCCGCCGAACTCGCCGCTGCCTTGGTTCGTGCGCACCGCGCGTCGATGCCCGCACCCGAGGAAATCATCGAGGCGACCCCCGAAGCCCGCCGCGCCGCGCAGCAGGAACGCCACCGCCCCGGCTTCGAGGACATCGTGTGGTTCCGCATGAATATCGGACGGCGGCAGAATGCCGATCCGCGCTGGATCCTGCCGCTGATCTGTCGTCGCGGGCACATCACCAAGAACGAAGTCGGCGCGATCCGCATCCAGGCCAATGAGACCGCGTTCCAGGTCCCGCGCATGCTCGCCGCCAAGTTTCAGGCGGCGATCGCCCGGACGGCGGGCGCGGGCGAGGACGACGTCCTGATCGAAGCCTCACCCAACCCGCCATCGGCGCAGCACAAAAGCGCGCAAGGCAATGGTGCCAACCGCCCGGCACCCCCGCGCGGGCCACGGCAGCACCGCACGCGTTAGGGGCGGGAACGCCTCACCCGAGACCCAGCGGATGGTGCGAGGCGATTTCGCGACGGACGCGCATGATTTCGCGGACCAGGACGCCTTCGCTGCGGAGGAATGCCGTCGGCGTTACGCCCATGAAGCGGCGGAATTCGCGCGTGAAATGCGACTGGTCGGCGAAGTCGTCGAGCCACGCGGTCTTGAGATCGATCCCCGCCGCCAGCATCGCCGCCAGTTTCAACGTGCGGTGCTTGTTGGCGAGAAGGCGAGGGGGCAGGCCGTGCGCGCGCCGTGCGATCCGTTCGAGCTGTCGTCGAGACACCGCCAGCTCGGTCGTCAGTTGGTCGATGTCGCCGGTCGGGCCGTTGATCCAGCGGCTGATCGCGGCGACCCGCGCGTCTTGCGGCGGCGCATGCTGCAGTCGCGTGAGCAAATGGCCTTCGAGGCGCGCGGCAAGCGCCCGATCAGGCTCGTCGGGCGTCCCCGCCAGCGGTTCGAGTGCGTCGTCGCCCCATAAGGTCGTCAGGTCGATCAGCTGCCCGACCAGGGTATCCGCATCGGGTTCGATCAGGGCATGCCAGCCTTCCGGGAACAGGCCGACACCGACAATGGTCGTGACGCCTTCACTGGTCAGTCGCAGTGCCCCCCTGCTGGGGCCGAGCAGCGTCGCGGGAAAACACGGCTGCTCGCGTTTGTCGCCGGCGATCCAGCCAAGTTGCCCGCTCAGCTGCCACATCAGCTGGGGCAAAAGCGCTCCGGCCGGCGCCTCGAAGCGATCTTCGTTGCAGCGAAAGACGTAAATCTGGTCGATCAGCGGCGCCAATTGCGGCGCCACCGGCCAGAACGAATATGAAAACGCCATGACCCCCGCAGCTCAACGCCCTATCCCGTTCATAAGGTTGGGTTTTCGAAAGCGTCAAGCGGCGGGTGGTCGATAGGGTCGGTCAATAGGCGAATTTTGCCTGCGCCCGGCGCCGGCGTGCGACCGAACCGAGCAGACCGAAGCCGCCGATCAACATCGTCCATTCGGCAGGTTCGGGCACCGTCGCCGCGAACGGCGTGCTGTTGTCCGAGATATAGGGGTCGAGATCATAGCCGTTCGATCCCGGCGGCGGCAGGCTGGCGAGCAGCGCGCGGAGCGATTCGGGCGTGGCCTGTACGCCGCTGGTCCCCTCGGGCAGTTCCTCCAGACGGTCTACCGTGTCAAAATCGACGGCATAGCTGAAGCTCGGCGCACCGGTCGCGCCACGCACCAGGCGTTGCTGGGTGCCGATGGCGGTGAAGCTGCGGTCGAACTGGCAACCGTCGAGCGTGTCGGCATTGCAATTGTCGGTGTTGTAATTGGTCACTTTCTCGATCGTTCCCGAGATCGTGTCGCCGGGCGCCGCGGCACCGGGGGTCGGGACGAAGACGAAGGCGATGTCGCCGGCACGGGTCACGCGCGAGAGGTTCGACAGCATCGTTGCTGCGCTCTCGTCGCCACCCGCCAGCGCCTTGGCCGCGCCGCTGAAATCGAGCGAGAACGGCGCGAGGGTCGTGTCCTTGAAGAAGAACGTGTTCTTTGCAGTGAACGTCCCCAACGTGCCGAGTTCGACCACGTCGTCATGCGTGTACAATGGCCCCGCGCTGATCCCGTAGCCGGAGATTTGCAGGAGTGCGATGTGATCCTCCGCCGTCACGTTGAGCTTCAACGTCGCCTCGGACTGCCCGTAAGTATAGACCGTCGGCAGGACGCTTAGCGAACTCAGCGGCGTGGCGGTGCGCAAGGCAAAAGCCTTTCCGTCCGAGACCGACAGCGAAGTAATCGGCGCGTTCCATTTGTTGGTGGTGTTGTTGAACACCTGCACCGGCGCCGAAAATGCGTAATTGGTGACCTTGGTCAACACCGTCGTGGCGACGTCGTAAATCGCGTTGATGCCGATGCCGACCTTCGCGCTGATCGTCGTATAGTCGAAGCCGAGCGCGCTGCCCGAAACGACTTCGCTGGGGATGCCGAGCGCTTGGACCAGCACCTTTGCGACATCGACATACGCGCCGGCAAATTGCTGTTCGGTATGGTAATAGTTTGACGACAGGCCCTTGCGCGTGCCCGACACGTCGATCGCTTCAAGCTTTGCGGTCAGCGGCAGCGTATCCGACGAGAAATATTGCGGCAGTTGATTGGTGTAGGTCTTGTCGAGGAACGTGACGCTGTTGGTCGCCGAGTGATAGCCGAGGACGTTGATGTCCTTCGGCACGCCGACGCCGACGTTGACGAGATCGCCCTCCTTGCAGAACACGACGCAGGCCTTGGCGTGCAAATTCGCGCCGGCATAAGCGGACGCCGTCAGTGCTGCATCGACCTGGCCCTTGCCGATGTTCGACGTGGTGTGAGCGTTGGTGAAGTCGGTCGAGAGCACGAACGTCGAGCCTTGGGTGGTCTGGCCACCGGCGATCGTGCGCACATTGCCGGTCAGCGCGGTATTGACGGTGTTCGCGAACGACGCGCTCGCCGAAAAACCGAACTTGGCCTTGAGCGTTGCCGAAACCTTCGCGCCGTAATGGCCGGTCCACGAACTGCCTGTGATCGCGCCATACGTCTTGGTTTTGGTCTTATCGATGGCGTAATAGGAGAAGCTGGCGCCGTTATACAGATTGGCCGTGCCGGTGGTGGCATAGCCCGTCGTGGTATCGATAAATTGCGCTGCGATCGCCGAAGTGGCGGTGCTCGCGAGCATCGCTGCCGCGACCAAGATTGTCGTCTTCATGCCTGACCCCCTGGAAAGATGAAGAGCGCGTAAAGCTTTGGGTTGGCACGATATAGAATGAAATCGACACGGACGCAGATGCTTAGCGATATGGTCATCGCGCAGGCCGGCAATTGCCCACAGCCGGATACGACTGTCATGCAATTGCAGCCATAGTGTCACGGAATCGGTAAGAAACGGCTCTACCCGCCCCCTCAAGCCGCGATCATCCGGGCGGCACGGGGGACAGAACATGATCCGTATTTCGGCGTCGCTTACCGCTTTGGCGATCTCGCTGGCCTTTCCGGCCTTGGCAGTGGCGCGCGACGCGGGTGCCGCACCGGAGAGCGAGGCTGCAGCGGCGCCTGCGGCTGCCCCTGCGGACGTGGCCGACGACGTCAGCACGATCATCGTGACGGGCACCCAGGCGCGCACCTCGGTCGAGCTGCCCGGCACCGAAATCCAGAAGATCCTGCCCGGGATCAGTCCGTTGAAGGCGATCCAGACGTTGCCCGGCGTGCTGTACATCACCGCCGATCCGTGGGGTTATAACGAGCAGAACGCCCAGATCTTCATCCACGGGTTCGCGGCCAACCAGCTCGGCTATACGATGGACGGCATCCCGTTGGGCGATCAGAGCTATGGCAATTACAACGGCCTGTCGCCGCAGCGCGCGGTGATTTCGGAGAATGTCGGGCGCGTCGTCGTGTCGACCGGCGCGGGCGATCTGGCCACCGCGTCGAACAGCAATCTGGGCGGTACGGTCGAGACCTATTCGTCCGCGCCGCTCGACCATCTCGGCGTGCAAGTCACCCAGACGCTCGGCAGTTACGATACCTCACGCACTTATGGGCGCTTCGACACGGGTGCGTTCGGACCCGACGGTGCCAATTCGGCGTATATCTCCGGTGCTCGCCAGCATGCGCGGGCGTGGGATTTCAACGGCACGCAGGGCGGATGGCAAGCCAATGCCAAGTTCGTCCACGACGCCGGGCCGAACAAGCTGACGCTGTATTTCGACTATAATGATTTCACCCAGCCGAACGAAGACGCGACGGTGTTTTTCGTCCCTAACACCGCAGCTGGCCAGACCGCGTGGCCGGACCAGCTTTACACGCCCTACACCAAGCCGTTTTTCTATCCGGCGTTCAACACGTATCGCAGCGCGTATCTGAACCCGTTCGGCAATTCGCCGGCCGCCGAGGGCAGCAATTACCGCAACTATTATTCGGATGCGCAGCGCACCGATTATCTGGCTTATGCGCGGTACGATGCGCGTCTGTCGGACAATGTCAGCTGGTCCAACACCGGCTATCTTCACCATAATGACGGCGTGGGGGTCGTCGCCGGTCCGCTGGGCCAGTCGATCACCACGGCGCAGCCCTATCTCGATCCGGGTTATGCCGCGCTGCCCGCCAATTGCCGCTTTACCGCCAACAACAACGGCGTCCGCCCGGCGGCGTGCGTCGCGCTGACCGATGCGCAGGCGGCGGCGGCGGGGCAAGCGCTGGTCGCGGCGACCGGCGGGTCGGGGCTGATCACGCGCACCACCGAATATCGCATCGACCGCGTCGGGGTGATCTCGGCGCTCGACGTCACGCTGGGCAATCACAAGATCGAGTTCGGCGGGTGGTACGAACATAACCGCACGACCCAGTGGCGCCGCTGGTATGCCGTGCCGGTCGGCAATGCCGGGCTCAGCACGCCGTATATCCGTCCGCTCGACGTGATGGCGCCGCTGTTCACGCAATATCAGGGCGAGGCGCGCATCGAGCAGCTGCAACTGCACCTGCAGGACAGCTGGCAGGCCAGCGACAAATTGTTGGTCCAGGCCGGGTTCAAGACCAGCGCGCAATGGGCCGACGGGCGCTTCCCGGTTCAGCCCAAAGCGGGCTCGCTGTCGGGCCTGACCGGTGGCCTGCCGCAGGGCAAGATCGACACCAAGAAGTGGTTCCTGCCCGCGGTCGGTGCCAAGTACGACTTCAACGGCCACGAGCAGATTTACTTCAACGTGCAGAAGAACCTGCGGCAATATCAGGCGTATCTGGCGGGCGGTGGCGGTCCATGGTTCACCGGCAGCCAGGCGGCGTTCGACCTGTTCGCCACGCAGGGCAAGCCGGAGAGCAGTTGGACTTATGAGGCGGGCTTCAGGACCAACCGCAATTTCGGCGGCGACGTGTCGCTGAACGCGCAGATCAATTACTATCATGTCGATTTCAGCAACCGCCTGCTCGCCATATCGACCAACCCGGGCGGCATTGCCGGCGGCGGGATCACCGGCGGCACGTCGATCCTGGTCAATGTCGGCAACGTGAAGACCGATGGCGTCGATGCGGCGCTGACGTTGCGGTTGGGGCGCAATGTCTCGCTGTACAATGCGGCGTCTTACAACCTCTCCAAATATCAGAGCGACTATACCTCGACCGCCACCGGCATCGGCGCGGCGACGGGGACGTGCATCGGCGGCTATCTGGTCGTCGGCGGGGTCGTGCCGACGTGCGGCAAGTTGTTGCCCGGCATTCCGAAATGGTTGAACAAGACGGTGGCGACGGTGTCGGTCGGCCCATTCGAGACGCAGCTGATCGGCGATTATGTCGGGCGGCGGTTCGCGACGTTCAGCAACGATGTCAGCGTCAAATCCTATTTCCTGACGTCGCTGCGCGTGGCGGTGAAGCTGACCGACGACGTCGCGCCGCTGCGCAAGGCGGAACTGGCGCTCAACGTGACGAACCTGACGCAGGAGCGCGGCAAATCGACGCTGTCGATCGGGTCGGCGGTCAACGGTTATTCCGCCTACCCGATCCCGCCGCGGCAGTTTTTCGTGACGCTGTCGGCGGCGTATTGAGCGCAGTCAGCGATACCGGGCCGCCAGCTTATCGAGCTAGCGGCCTTGGCTTCAGGCCGCGACCTTCGCCCGACTCGCCCTCTTCCGCTCATGAGGATCGAGATAGCGCTTGCGCAACCGGATGCTCTTTGGCGTGACTTCGACCATTTCGTCGTCGTCGATGTACGCGATGGCCTGTTCCAGCGTCATGCGCTTCGGCGGGGTCAGGCGGATGGCGTCGTCCTTGCCCCCCGAGGCACGGAAGTTGGTGAGCTGTTTGGCCTTCATCGGATTGACTTCGAGGTCGTCCGGCTTGGCGTTTTCGCCGACGATCATGCCTTCGTACAGCACTTCCTGATGCCCCACGAACAGGATGCCGCGATCCTCGAGCGGGCCGAGCGCGTAATTGTTCGCCTCGCCCGCGCCGTTGGAGATCAGCACGCCGTTCTTGCGGCCTTCGATCTTGCCCTTGTGCGGGCCATAGCGTTCGAACAGCCGGTTCATGATGCCGGTGCCGCGCGTGTCGGACAGGAATTCGCCGTGATAGCCGATCATGCCGCGGCTGGGCGCGGAGAAGGTGATGCGCGTCTTGCCGCCGCCGCTGGGGCGCATGTCGGTCATCTCGGCTTTGCGCAGGTTCATCTTCTCGACGACGGTGCCGCTATGCTCTTCGTCGACGTCGATGATGACGGTTTCATAGGGTTCGGTTTTGTTGCCGTGCTCATCCTCGCCGAACAGCACGCGCGGGCGGCTGATGCCCAGTTCGAAGCCTTCGCGGCGCATGGTTTCGATCAGCACGCCGAGCTGAAGCTCGCCACGGCCGGCGACTTCGAAACTGTCCTTGTCGGCGGCTTCGGTGATCTTGATCGCGACGTTGCTTTCGGATTCGCGTTCGAGGCGGTCGCGGAGCATGCGGCTGGTTACCTTGGTGCCTTCGCGGCCGGCCATCGGTGAGTCGTTGACCGCGAAGCGCATGGAGAGCGTCGGGGGGTCGATCGGTTGCGCGTGGAGCGGTTCGGTGACGCTGGGATCGCAGATGGTGTTGGCGACGGTCGCGACGGTCAGCCCGGCGATCGAGATGATGTCGCCGGCATTGGCTTCGTCCACCGCGACGCGCTCCAGCCCACGAAACGCCATGATCTTTGACGCGCGGCCGGTCTCGACGATCTTGCCGTCGGGATCGAGCGCGTGGATCGGTGCGTTGGTCTTGATCGAGCCCGAGAACACCAGGCCGGTGAGGATGCGGCCGACGAAATTGTCGCGATCGAGCAGGGTGACGAGGAACTTGAACGGGCCGTGGGGATCGGCCGAAGGTTCGGGGACGTGGCTGATGATCTTTTCGAACAACGGCGCCAGCGTGCCTTCGCGCAGGTCCGGATTTTCGTTGGCGTAACCGTTGCGGCCCGAGGCGTAGAGGACGGGAAAGTCGAGCTGTTCGTCGCTCGCCTCGAGGCTGACGAACAGGTCGAACACTTCGTCGAGAACTTCCTGGATGCGCTCGTCCGGGCGATCGACCTTGTTGACGACGACGATGGGCTTGAGGCCGAGTTTCAACGCCTTGCCGGTGACGAACTTGGTCTGCGGCATCGCGCCTTCGGCGGCGTCGACCAGCAGGATGACGCCGTCGACCATCGACAGGATGCGCTCCACCTCGCCGCCGAAATCGGCGTGGCCGGGCGTATCGACGATGTTGATGCGGGTCTTGTGCCCCTGATGATCGTCCCATTCGACCGACGTCGCCTTGGCGAGGATGGTGATGCCGCGTTCTTTTTCGAGATCGTTCGAATCCATCGCACGTTCTTCGATGCGCTGGTTGTCGCGGAAGGTGCCGGATTGGCGGAACAGCTGATCGACCAGGGTCGTCTTGCCATGATCGACGTGCGCGATGATGGCCACATTACGAAGGGGCATGGGGGTCTCGAATTGTCAGTGAGGAGTTGGCCGCGCCCATAGCGCAAATGCCGCGTTGCAGCAAGTGCGGGGGGAGCGACTGTATCGCCCCGCCCCATGCACCAAATCCCCGACCGCTGCTCCCGCGACTGAGAGGTTATAAGGGCAGATCGACCCGTTCGTGCCGATTTTTGTTCGCTGCGGGGTCGTCGGCTTCAACGAACTGGACGGTGGTGCCGATCGCGACGTCATCCATGGTGCCGCTGCCATCGACTTCGGCCAGCGCATAACCGTCGGCCGCAGTCTCGATATACGCCTTGATCGTGCCCATGCCGCGTCGGTTGGGTATCAACACCGTCGCGCCCTGCGTCAAAAAGGGTGTGCCGTAATTCAGCCGCACGCGCCGATCATCGACGTCGGTGACGCGCAACGGTGCGTAATGAAAGCTGATGGCCCGCGCCACGGCGAGTGCTGCGTCGCTCTGCAATCGGCCATAGGCACTGCCCGATTGTTCGCTTTGCGAGAATGACCCATTGTCAGTTGACAGGTCGCTGGACAAGGAAACCCGCTTTGTCAGCAGGCCACCGGCGACCGTCCGTCCGGCGCGGTCGTTCAACGACCAACGTACGTTGACAAGGGCATCCTGACGATTGTCGCTGATGCCGTCACGTTCGATTGCCATGCCAGCTTCACCCGTCGCCGACAGGCTCGCGTTGAGGACGAGGCCCCCGGTGCCCACCCGCACTTTCCCGGATGATGCAAGCGCATCACGCATTGACGCGCGCAGCCGCGGAAAATTGGCCACGCAATCCTTGACCAGATCGGTGCCCCAGGCGGCCGCATAAGCGGTGGCACTGCGCGAAGCCCCCACGGCATAGTCGCCAGCCGCAACACCGACGCTGCGCCCGCTCGAGACCATCGCTTCGCGTCCCCAGGCGAGCTGGTAGGTCGTGCAGGTCTTTTCGCTGGTCACGCTGCCGATCGAAACGATGACGGGATGATCTTGCGCCAAGGCCGGCGACGTCAGCGCCGCCGCAAGCACGATAAGGAGCGGCTTCACTTGCGCCCGCCCTTCTTTCCCCTGAGCAGCGTGGGCGGGGCAACGCGGACGATGTAGCCGACCTGCGGTGGTTGGCTAAACGGTCCCTCGGGGGTCGCCTTTGAAAATCGCGTCTGCACCTCGGTAACCCGTGCCAGACCAATCTGCGCGCCTTCGCTGGTCAGGGGCCGGCCCGTGTCGGGATCAATCACCACCTGCCCTTTGGCAAAGATAGCCAGCAGAGTGTCTGGCGCAACAGTACCCTCCCCATAGTTGAGCAGCAACGAGCCGTCGGACTGCACCGCCGCGACCTTCATCGGATAGATCGTAGTCAGGAGGCCTGATGCAATCTGGTTTGCGGCCCCGCGCAACATGTTGGTCAGGTCGAGCTGCGGGTCACCCGAGCAACTCGTCTTTCCCGTGGTCGTCTGATTGATGTTCTTGGTAAAGCGGATTTCGCCGGTGGCTGCATCAGTGACCTTCACGTCGACTGCGAGCGTCGCGATCACCTTCGCACAATTACCGCCCCCCATGTCCACCTTAAGAAACTGCCCAAACACCTTGCGTCCCACATTGGCGCCCTCATCGGACTGTTTGCCCGCAGAACCCGATGTGATGGTGCCATCGATGATAAAGTCCGACCCCTCGAACCCCCCACGCTTGCCGGGCCGGTTGGTCGTTACCATGCCGCTGTTGCCGAGTTCCTGCTGATCGCGCAGATTACCAAAATTGCTTTCAATCACGCGGAACTTGCCCGTCGCTGCGATCGCCGACTGGATCATTTGCGAAAATGCCTTGGCTTGGCCCGTATTCGCCAGATCCTGCATTTGCCGCACTGTCACCACCGGCACCTTTTGGGCCCATGCCTGAACGGGTGCGAGCAACATCAGCAACGTAAAAAACCGCGAGAAGTTCATCGTAATTCCCCCTGAATTGCGTTTACCGGCTAGGGCTAGCGTGATCGCTGACGCTGATACTGCTCCGCCCGCTCGGCATTCTGCCGGACGACCATCAAGCACCGCTGCCGTTCGTGCTCGGCATAATCGCCGTTTCGGCGTTGATAGGAAGCCGAGCCGCCCAATAAGGAAAGTCGTTCCATAGTCTGCCGATAGCGTAGCTCACACCGTTCGTTGGCATTGCTGACGCTATTATATTGCGCCGAAGCAGTGCCTGATACCGCCATTGCGATCAGCATAAACGTTGCACGGTTTCTCACGGTTTCGTCCCCCATCAATGCGGCAGATCGCGCGGCGCCTCGCCGTCGCGAATCACTGATCGCGATCCCGGCTTGCCTCCTAACGAACGACCCGGAACACGGCTAGCCAACTTCCTCCGATATCGCGGAATCTTTGCGGATGACCGAGTGGCACTCGTGAAGAGCGGTGACCGCCGCTGTGGCACGTGAATTATCGGCGCGTGGACAGCGCGGGCGAATCACAGTTGGCCAACGCACGGGCGATTGAGCGTGCGCGACTCCTCGGCTAGGCGCGCGGCGATGACGCCCCTCGACAAGATCCGTAACTTCTCCATCATCGCGCATATCGACCATGGCAAGTCGACGCTGGCCGACCGGCTGATCCAGACCACCGGCGGGCTGACCGAGCGCGAAATGTCGAGCCAAGTCCTTGATAACATGGACATTGAGAAGGAACGCGGGATCACCATCAAGGCGCAGACGGTGCGCCTGAACTGGAAGGGCCACGTCCTCAATTTGATGGACACGCCGGGGCATGTCGATTTCGCCTACGAAGTCAGCCGCAGCCTCGCCGCGTGCGAAGGCGCGCTGCTGGTGGTCGACGCCGCCCAGGGGGTCGAGGCGCAGACGCTCGCCAATGTCTATCAATCGATCGAGCACGATCACGAGATCATCCCGGTGATCAACAAGATCGACCTGCCCGCCGCCGAGCCCGAAATGGTGCGGAAGGAAATCGAGGACGTCATCGGCCTCGACGCGAGCAATGCGGTGATGACCAGCGCCAAATCCGGCATCGGCATCGAGGAAGTGCTCGACGCGGTGATCGAGCGCATCCCCGCGCCGAAGGGCGATCTGGGCGCGCCGCTCAAGGCGATGCTGGTCGACAGCTGGTACGACCCGTATCTGGGCGTCGTCATCCTCGTCCGCGTGATCGACGGCAAGATCGTCAAGGGCCAGTCGATCAAGTTCATGGCCGCGGGCACGACGCACCTCATCGACCGCGTTGGCGCGTTCACGCCCAAGATCGAAACGCTGGCCGACCTCGGCCCCGGCGAAATCGGCTTCATCACCGCGCAGATCAAGGACGTGGCGCAGGCGCGCGTCGGCGACACGATTACCGACAGCAAGAAGCCGACCGCCGAAGCGCTGCCGGGCTTCAAGGAAGTCCAGCCGGTGGTGTTCTGCGGGCTGTTCCCGGTCGATGCCGCGGACTTCGACAAATTGCGCGAGAGCATCAGCAAGCTGCGGCTGAACGATGCGTCATTTTCGTTCGAGATGGAGTCCAGCGCGGCGCTCGGCTTCGGCTTCCGCTGCGGCTTCCTCGGCCTGCTGCATCTGGAAATCATCCAGGAACGGCTGATCCGCGAATACGACCTCGACCTGATCACCACCGCGCCGAGCGTGGTGTACAAATTGGTGCTGTCCCACACCAAGAATGAGGACGCCAAGACGATCGAGCTGCACAATCCGGCCGACATGCCCGACATCAACCGCATCCAGAGCATCGAGGAGCCGTGGATCGAGGCGACGATCTATGCCCCCGACGAGTATCTCGGCCCCATCCTGAAGCTGTGCCAGGACCGGCGCGGCATCCAGAAGAATTTGACCTATGTCGGCGGCCGCGCGCAGCTGACCTACGAACTGCCGCTCAACGAAGTGGTGTTCGATTTTTACGACCGGTTGAAGAGCATGTCGAAGGGCTATGCCAGCTTCGATTACCACCAGATCGGCCACCGCGAGGGCGACCTCGTCAAGATGAGCATCCTCGTCAACGAAGAGCCGGTCGATGCGCTGAGCATGATCGTCCACCGCGGCACCGCGGAAACGCGCGGCCGCGGGATGGTCGAACGCCTGAAGGATCTGATCCCGCGCCATCTGTTCAAGATCCCGATCCAGGCGGCGATCGGTGGCAAGGTCATCGCCCGCGAGACGATCGCGGCGATGCGCAAGGACGTAACGGCGAAATGTTACGGGGGGGACGCGACGCGCAAGCGCAAGCTGCTCGACAAGCAGAAAAAGGGTAAGCTCAAGATGCGGGAGTATGGCTCGGTGAGCATTCCGCAGGAGGCGTTTATCGCGGCGCTCAGGATGGGTGACGAAAACTGATGGGCGCGAAGGCGGTTCTTCGGCGCGTCCTTGCCCGTCTTCGCGGCGGGCCGGTGCCGGGGGCGGGTGGTGCGATTGCCTTGTCGGCGATGCCGGCGGGAACGCTGGGGCGGGAGAGCTATGGCAATCGCGTCACGGTGCACCGATTCACGGTTAGCGGCGGGCTGAAGATCGGCGCCTATTGCTCGATCGCGGTCGATGTCGAATTCATGCTCGGCGGCAATCACCGGCACGATTGGGTGACGACCTTTCCCTTTTCGCCGCGGTTCGAGCGGTTCAAGCACTTGCCGCCGTCCGCCGCGACCAAGGGCGATATCGTGGTCGGCAACGATGTGTGGATCGGGCAGGGGGCGATGATCCTGTCGGGCGTGACGATCGGCGACGGCGCGGTGATCGGCGCGCGCGCGGTCGTGGGGCGCGATGTCGAGCCCTATGCGATCGTCGCGGGCAATCCGGGCAAGTTCGTGCGGCACCGCTTTGCGCCCGAGCAGGTCGCGGCGCTGCGGCGGATCGCGTGGTGGGATTGGCCGCAGGAGCGGATCGACCGGGCGGTGCCGATGCTGATGCAGGGGGATATCGCGGCGTTTATTGCCAAGGTGGAGGCGGGGGATCTTTAGTTTGCCCACCCCCGCCGCGCCCGAAGTGGGCGCGAGGCCCCTCCCGGAAGGCCGGGAGGGGATTTTAAAAGCCGAATTCGCGGCGGTAACGCTCGAAGGCGCGTTGGGCGCAGACCAATCTCGCGAGGGCACCTTCGGCAATCCAGCGGGCGCGCGACGGATCTTCGGCGATCAGGGGTTTTAGGACCTGTTCGTTCCAGTCCTTGCTGTGCTTGACGTCGATGTGCGCGTGGAGCGCGAAGTAGCGGCGTTCGCGCTCGCTGAGGCCGAGGCGCTTGAGGCCCTTGGCGACATGGGCGGAGCGCCATGGCGCAGTGAGTTCGGTGATGCCGAGCAGGCCGACCGAATGCCACGCGTAGCGACGGTTCATCGCAAAGCCGGTGAAGGTGTTGGCGAGGGCGAGGCTTTCCCACACGGTGTCGTCGATGCTGGGTGAGACGCCGAGAGTTTCGGCGAGCGCGTCGAGCATCGGGCCGTGCATACCGGCGAGCTGGCCGCGACCCATTTCGTCCCAATAGTTGTTGGCCATTTCCATCTTCGGGATGGCGGGCATCTTGACCTGGGTGATCGCGACAATGTCGTCGAAACCGGCTTCGCCCGCGGCTTCCTGAGTGAAGAACCACAAGAGTTGATCGCGGGTGGCAGCTTCGGCGATCCACGGGAAGAGCGGGTCGTTCTGGCCGGGGCCGCTCTCGTTGAGGGCTTCGAACCAGGCGACAAAGCCTTCGGGATCGGTCGGAATGTTGGCGGCGCGCACGGCCACGTCGCTGCACAGCTCCTGAAGGAAGGCGCCTTCGAGCCGCAGCATCTTGGCGTCGCGATCGATTTGCGCGGACCAATCGTCGCGCGGCGCGGCGGGGGTCAGGCGCTGGCGATTCCAGTGTGCGAGCGATCGTTGAAAGGGAGCATTGGAAAATTGCGAGCGTCGCTGCTCGCCCACATCCATGAAGCGGGTTGCCATCGGGTCATCCTGATTTCGATAGGTTATCGGTTGTTCAGGAAACGGCCGGCCCGTTGCTCGGGTTCCGAATTGATGCCGATCAAGCGGGGGAACATCGGGCGGTTTCGTGCGGTTGAACGGGATGAGCAGGCGCGGCACACGACGGAAGAATTGGGCGACGCTGACAGTGTTGCTGATCGTGCTGCTGGCGGCGGTTGTCGTGGTCGTGCTGGAGTTTGCGGACCCGGCGACGAAGGGGCGGCTCTATGGCTGGCTGCCCGCACGCAAGTCGGCCGCGACGCAAGAAACACAGCCGCAGGGGCAGTGATCCGGCCAGCAAAGTAAATCCGCTGTCTCGTCGGTCGGGTCCTGCGGCCCGCCGTCCGGATTTCGCCGGCTCGGCGCAGAAGTTGCGCTCGCTGCGCTCCGCTTGCCTTCTGGGCGGCGGCTCGAATCCTTGACGATCCGGGAATCGAGGCGTAAGGGCGCGCTCGCTTGCGTGGACACTCACGCAGGCAATTGAACATTGCCGATGCAGTGGGCCGGTGGCTTTGGTCGCCCGGCCCTTCGTGTTTTGGGCACCGGTAAAGTAACCACTCGAAAGGTGAAGGCTTCAAATGCCGACGATTAACCAGTTGGTCCGCAAGGGCCGCGAGCCGCAAAAGGCCAAGTCCAAGGTTCCTGCGATGGAACAGAACCCGCAAAAGCGTGGCGTCTGTACCCGCGTTTATACCACGACCCCGAAGAAGCCGAACTCGGCCCTGCGCAAGGTCGCCAAGATCCGCCTGACCAATCAGCGCGAGGTCATTTCGTATATCCCCGGCGAGGGGCATAATCTGCAGGAGCACTCGGTGGTGCTGATCCGTGGCGGCCGCGTGCGCGACTTGCCCGGCGTCCGCTATCACGTGCTGCGCGGTGTGCTCGACACGCAGGGCGTGAAGAACCGCAAGCAGTCGCGTTCCAAGTACGGGGCCAAGCGGCCCAAGTGACCGAGGCCGCAAGGCCGTAGAGTTATCCCGGCGCAGGCCGGGATCCATTGGTGCTCCGATCGAACGGAGGGCGAATGGACCCCGGATCAAGTCCGGGGTGACGTGTTGAGGTGAGTAAGCCCCGGACGGGTTCCGGAACAGGCTGAAGAGTAAAGGAAAAAGAAGAATGGCTCGTCGTCGTCGTCCCGAAAAGCGGATTATCCTCCCTGATCCCAAATATGGTGATGAGGTTCTCTCGAAATTCATGAACAGCGTCATGCTGGACGGCAAGAAAGCCGTCGCCGAAGGCATCGTTTACGGCGCCATGGAAACCGTCGAGCAGCGCGCCAAGCGCGAGCCGGTCGGGGTGTTCCACGACGCGCTGAACAACGTAAAGCCGGGCATCGAAGTACGCAGCCGCCGCGTCGGTGGCGCGACGTATCAGGTGCCGGTCGAAGTGCGCGCCGAGCGTTCGCAGGCGCTGGCGATCCGCTGGCTGATCACCGCTGCGCGCAATCGCAGCGAGAACACGATGGCCGCGCGCCTGTCGGGCGAATTGATGGATGCCGCGAACAACCGTGGCAATGCCGTCAAGAAGCGCGAAGACACGCACCGCATGGCCGAAGCCAACCGCGCGTTCTCGCACTATCGCTGGTAAGGCTTTAAAAGCCTCGAATTATACCTATCTCGTGGGGAGTTGGCGCGTAGCCGGCTCCCCACATCGCTAAGGAACCTGACATGGCCCGCAGCCATCCGCTCGACCGTTATCGCAACATCGGCATCATGGCGCACATCGACGCCGGCAAGACGACGACGACCGAGCGCATCCTGTATTACACCGGCAAGTCCTACAAGATCGGCGAAGTGCATGAAGGCACCGCGACGATGGACTGGATGGAGCAGGAGCAGGAGCGCGGGATCACCATCACCTCCGCCGCGACCACGTGCAAGTGGAAGGCCGAAGAGGGCAAGGGTGAAGAACATCTGATCAACATCATCGACACCCCCGGGCACGTCGACTTCACCATCGAAGTCGAGCGTTCGTTGCGCGTGCTCGACGGTGCCGTGGCGTGTTTCGACGGTGTGGCCGGTGTCGAGCCGCAGTCGGAAACGGTGTGGCGTCAGGCCGACAAATACGGCGTGCCGCGCATGTGCTTCATCAACAAGCTCGATCGCACCGGCGCGAACTTCGACTTCTGCGTCCAGTCGATCATCGATCGTCTCGGCGCGAAGCCGGCGGTGCTGTACCTCCCGATCGGGATCGAAGGCGGGTTCAAGGGCCTGGTCGATCTGGTTGAGAACCGTGCAATCGTCTGGCTTGAGGAAAGCCTCGGCGCGAAGTTCGAATATCAGGACATTCCCGAGGACATGGCCGACAAGGCCGCAACCGCGCGCACCGCGTTGATCGAACTGGTCGTCGACCAGGACGACGATGTCATGGAAGCGTATCTCGAAGGCAATGAACCCGACGTCGCGACGCTCAAGCGGATGATCCGCAAGGGTACGCTGGCGATGGCGTTCGTGCCGGTCGTGTGCGGCTCGGCATTCAAGAACAAGGGCGTGCAGCCGTTGCTCGACGCGGTCGTCGATTATCTGCCGTCGCCGCTCGACGTGCCCGCCATTCAGGGCCTGAAGCTCGACGGCGTGACCCCGGACGAGCGTCCGTCGTCGGACGAGGCGCCGTTCTCGGCGCTGGCGTTCAAGATCATGAACGATCCGTTCGTCGGCACGCTGACCTTTGCCCGCATCTATTCGGGCAAGCTCGAGACCGCGTCGCAGGTGACCAATTCGGTCAAGGACAAGAAGGAAAAGGTCGGCCGCATGCTATTGATGCATGCCAATGAGCGCGAAGACATTCAGATCGCCTATGCCGGCGACATCGTCGCTCTCGCGGGCCTCAAGGACACCACGACCGGCGATACGCTATGCGCGATGAATGCGCCGATCATCCTCGAGCGCATGGAATTCCCCGAGCCGGTCATCGAACTGTCGGTGGAGCCCAAGACCAAGGCCGACCAGGAAAAGATGGGCGTCGCGCTCAATCGCCTGGCGCGCGAAGATCCGTCGTTCCGCGTGTCATCGGACAATGAGAGCGGCCAGACCATCATCAAGGGCATGGGCGAGCTCCACCTCGAAATCCTGGTCGATCGCATGAAGCGCGAATTCAAGGTCGAGGCCAATGTCGGCGCGCCGCAAGTCGCGTATCGCGAATATCTCGGCAAGCCGGTGGACATCGATTACACCCACAAGAAGCAGTCGGGTGGCACTGGTCAGTTCGGCCGCGTGAAGGTCAAGCTGACGCCGGGCGAGCGCGGTTCGGGCATCATCTTCAAGGACGAGATCAAGGGCGGTAACATTCCGAAGGAATTTATCCCGGCGATCGAAAAGGGTTTTCGCGAAACGGCGGCGACGGGTTCGCTGGTCGGCTTCCCGATCATCGATTTCGAGATCCTGTTGTATGATGGCGCCTACCATGACGTCGATTCGTCGGCTCTGGCGTTCGAAATCACCGCTCGCGCCGCGATGCGCGAGGGGGCTCAGAAATCGGGCATCAAGCTGCTCGAGCCGATCATGAAGGTCGAAGTCGTCACTCCCGAGGATTACCTCGGCGACGTCATCGGCGACATGAACAGCCGTCGTGGCCAGATCCAGGGCACCGACAGCCGGGGCAACGCGCAGACCGTCGAAGCGATGGTCCCGCTCGCCAACATGTTCGGCTACGTCAATTCGCTGCGTTCGTTCACACAGGGTCGCGCGCAGTACAGCATGCAGTTCAGCCACTATGACGAAGTTCCGGCGAACGTGGCGGAAGAGGTCAAGGCGAAGCTGGCATAATCATCGGTTTCAACCTATGGGGGCCGCCGCGCAGGGCGGCAGGCCGCCCGAATCAGTTCAAGAAGGTAGGAAAAAATGGCGAAGTCCAAGTTCGAGCGTAACAAGCCGCATCTCAACATCGGCACCATCGGTCACGTCGACCATGGCAAGACGTCGCTGACCGCGGCGATCACCAAGGTGCTGGCCGAAACGACCGGCGGCACCGCGGTCGACTTCGCCAACATCGACAAGGCTCCCGAAGAGCGCGAGCGTGGCATCACGATCTCGACCGCGCACGTCGAGTATGAGACCGAAGCGCGTCACTATGCGCACGTCGATTGCCCGGGCCACGCCGATTATGTGAAGAACATGATCACCGGTGCCGCCCAGATGGACGGCGCGATTCTGGTCGTGTCGGCGACCGACGGCCCGATGCCGCAGACCAAGGAGCACATCCTGCTCGCGCGTCAGGTCGGCGTGCCGACGATGGTCGTGTTCCTCAACAAGGTCGACCTGGTCGACGACGAGGAAATTCTCGAGCTGGTCGAAATGGAAATCCGTGAAGAGCTTTCGAAGCGCGATTTCGACGGCGACAACATTCCGATCATCCGTGGTTCGGCGACGTGCGCGCTGTCGGGTTCGAACGACACGTTCGGCAAGGAAGCCATTCTCGAGCTGATGAAGCAGGTCGACGAGTATATCCCGCAGCCGGCGCGTCCGCTCGACAAGCCGTTCCTGATGCCGATCGAAGACGTGTTCTCGATCTCGGGCCGCGGCACGGTCGTCACCGGCCGTGTCGAAACCGGCATCGTCAAGGTTGGTGAAGAAGTCGAAATCGTCGGCCTCAAGGACACCACCAAGACCGTCGTCACCGGCGTCGAAATGTTCCGCAAGCTGCTCGATCAGGGCCAGGCCGGCGACAATATCGGCGCGCTGGTGCGTGGCACGAAGCGTGAAGAAGTCGAGCGTGGCCAGGTTCTCTGCAAGCCCGGCTCGATCAAGCCGCACACCGAGTTCACTTCGGAAGTGTATGTCCTGTCGAAGGACGAAGGTGGCCGTCACACGCCGTTCTTTGCGAACTATCGTCCGCAATTCTACTTCCGCACGACGGACGTGACCGGCGAAGTGATCCTCCCCGAGGGCACCGAAATGGTCATGCCGGGCGACAACGTGCAGCTGGGCATCAAGCTGATCGCGCCGATCGCGATGGAGCAGGGCCTGCGCTTCTCGATCCGCGAGGGCGGCCGCACGGTCGGCTCGGGGGTTGTCGCGAGCATCACCAAGTAATATAGCAGACGAAACGAACCGCCCGATTCTCAACCGAGAGTCGGGCGGTTCGCTTTTTTTGTGAGGCCGCGCGACGGCCGCCAAACAACAAAATCGGTAGAATCATGGACACGCAGAACATCCGCATCCGCCTGAAGGCGTTCGATCATCGAGTGCTCGACCAGGCGACGGGCGACATCGCCGATACGGCGAAGCGCACGGGCGCGCTGATCCGCGGGCCGATCCCGTTGCCGACGCGCATCGAGAAATTCACCGTCAACCGCGGACCGCACATCGACAAGAAGTCGCGTGAACAGTTCGAAGTGCGCACCTTCAAGCGCCTGCTCGACATCATCCAGCCGACCCCGCAGACGGTCGACGCGCTGATGAAGCTCGATCTGGCCGCCGGGGTGGACGTCGAGATCAAACTGGCCTAATAAGCCGGCTTCGCGCGATTCTGTTGCGCGAGGGAATTCAGGGATACCGCCGGACCTGTCCGGGCTGCGTCCCCGTCCTCTCCCATTCAGGTGGTGAGAAAAGCCCGGACGGGGCCGTTTAAAATTTGGGCAAGCCAAGCCTGCGGGGGATCGTCCTTCGTAGGCCTCTGACATAAGGAGCCACTGATCATGCGCACTGGCGTGATCGCGAAGAAGATGGGGATGACCCGCCTGTTCCAGGACGACGGCCGCCACGTGCCGGTCACGGTCCTGGCGCTCGAGGGCAACCAGATCATCGCGCAAAAAACTATTGATCGCGACGGCTATGTCGCTGTGCAGGTTGGTGCCGGCACGGCGAAAGCAAAGAACGTCGCCAAGCCGCAGCGTGGCCATTTCGGTAAAGCCGAAGTCGAGCTCAAGGCGCAGGTTTGCGAATTCCGCGTTGCCGAAGACGCGCTGATCGACGTCGGTGCCGAGCTGTCCGCCGGTCACTTCGTCGCCGGCCAGATGGTCGATGTTGCCGGTCACACGCAGGGCAAGGGTTTTGCCGGTGCGATGAAGCGCTGGAACTTCGGTGGTCTGCGCGCGACGCACGGCGTTTCGGTGTCGCACCGTTCGCACGGCTCGACCGGCCAGCGCCAGGATCCGGGCAAGGTGTTCAAGGGCAAGAAGATGGCCGGCCATATGGGCGACCGTCAGCGCACCCAGCAAAATCTCGAAATCGTCCGCACCGACCTCGAGCGCGGGCTGTTGTTCGTCAAGGGTTCGGTTCCCGGTCACAAGGGCACCTGGCTGACGGTCAAGGACTCGGTGAAATTGGCGCGTCATGCCGATGCGCCGTACCCCGCCGGACTGACCTCCGCGAAGCTCGAGCATGAAGAAGCGCCGGCCGGCATGGTCGAAGCGGGCGCCGTGCACGAATTGCCGCACGATCCGAGCGCTGAAGAAGTCGCGGCCGGTGTTGCCATTGCCGATCAGCACGCGGCCGAAACCGCGCGCGATGAAACCGAAGAAGGGGCAGCCTCGTGAAGGTCAAGGTTCAATCCTTCGACGCCAAGGCCAAGCCTTCGGACGTCGAGCTGAACGATGAGGTATTCGGCGTCGAGCCGCGGGCCGACATCCTGCACCGTGTTGTCACCTGGCAGCTCGAAAAGCGCCGCGCGACCGCGCGTCCGACGCGTGAACGCGCCGACGTCGCCCGCACCGGCAAGAAGTTCGGCAAGCAAAAGGGTGGCGGCACCGCCCGTCACGGTAACCGTCGCGGCCCGACGTTCATCGGTGGCGGTAAGGCGCACGGCGCCCGCCTCCGCGATTTCAACCCGTCGCTGAACAAGAAGGTTCGCGTAATGGGCCTGAAGATGGCGCTGTCGGCCAAGGCGCAAGCCGGAACGCTGATCGTCATGGACAGCCTGTCGGTGGCCGAAGGCAAGACCAAGTCGCTGGTCGCAAGCCTGGCGACGATGGGTTGGGGCAAGACCGCTTTGGTCATCGACGGCACGTCGGTCGAGCAGAGCTTTCGCCACGCTTCGGGCAACATCCACGGCGTCAACGTCCTGCCGGCGATCGGCGCGAACGTTTACGACATTCTGAAGCACGACACGCTGGTCCTGACCCGTGCCGGCCTCGAACAGCTGGAGGCACGCTTTAATGGCTAAAATCGTCAACCCGTTCCGTCGCAAAAGCGCGGACAAGCCGGAAGGCGGCATCGCGACGCGTCATTACGACGTGATCGTGGCGCCTTACATCACCGAGAAGGCGACGCTCGCGTCGGAATTCAACGCGGTGGTGTTCAAGGTCGCCAACGACGCGACCAAGCCGCAGATCAAGGAAGCCGTCGAGGCGTTGTTCAGCGTGTCGGTCATCGGCGTCAACACGATCGTGCAAAAGGGCAAGACCAAGCGCTGGAAAGGCGCCCCTTACAAGCGGTCGGACTTCAAGAAGGCGATCGTTCGCCTGGCCGATGGCCAGTCGATCGACGTGACCACGGGAATCTGATCCGATGGCACTTAAATCATTCAACCCCACCACGCCGTCGCAACGCGCGCTGGTTCTCGTCGACAAGTCGGCCTTGTGGAAGGGCGGCCCCGTCAAGGCGCTGACCGAAGGCAAGCGCAAGACCGGAGGACGCAATAACAAGGGCCATGTGACCAGCCGCGGCATCGCGGGCGGCCACAAGCAGCGTTATCGCATCCTCGATTTCAAGCGCCGTAACTGGGGAGTCGAAGGCACGGTCGACCGGATCGAATACGATCCCAACCGCACCGCGTTCATCGCGCTGATCAATTACGGCGACACGGACGATGGCAAGGCGAACGTCGCCTATATCATCGCACCGCAGCGTCTGGCCGTCGGCGACAAGGTGATCGCGGACAAAAAGACCGACGTGAAGCCGGGCAATGCCATGGAGCTGGGCCAGATGCCGGTCGGCACCATCGTCCACAATGTGGAGATGAAGCCGGGCAAGGGCGGCCAGATCGCCCGTTCGGCAGGGACTTACGTCCAGGTCGTGGGTCGTGACCGCGGCATGGTCATCGTCCGCCTGAATTCGGGCGAGCAGCGTTACATCCATGCGAACTGCATGGGCACGGTCGGCGCGGTGTCGAACCCGGACAACCAGAACACCAATCTGGGCAAGGCCGGTCGCAACCGCTGGAAGGGCATCCGCCCGCTGACGCGCGGTGTCGCCAAGAACCCGGTCGACCATCCGCACGGCGGTGGTGAAGGCCGGACCTCGGGCGGCCGTCACCCGGTTACCCCGTGGGGCAAGCCGACCAAGGGTGCGCGCACGCGTTCCAACAAGTCGACCGACAAGATGATCATCCGTTCGCGTCACGCGAAGAAGAAGAGGTAAGCGATGGCTCGTTCCGTCTGGAAGGGTCCGTTTGTGGACCTCCACCTTCTGAAGAAGGCCGAAACTGCACAGGAAGCCAATGCGCGTGCGCCGATCAAGACCTGGTCGCGCCGTTCAACGATCCTGCCGCAGTTCGTCGGCCTGACCTTCAGTGTTTATAACGGGCGCAAGTTCGTGCCCGTTTCGGTCAACGAAGACATGGTCGGCATGAAGCTGGGCGAGTTCGCGCCCACGCGCTTCTTCCCCGGCCACGCCGCCGACAAGAAGGGCAAGCGCTAATGTCCAAGCCCGCATCACCTCGCCGCGTCGCGGATAACGAGGCGCTGGCGACAGCGACCAACATCCGTGGCTCGGCCCAGAAGCTGAACCTGGTGGCGGCTCTGATCCGCAACCGCAAGGCCGGCGACGCGCTAAACATCCTGCAGTTTTCGCCCAAGGCAATGGCGACGGACGTTCGCAAGGTGCTCGCCTCCGCGATCGCCAATGCCGAAAACAACCACAACCTCGACGTCGATGCGCTCATCGTCACCGAGGCGTCGGTCGGCAAGGGTCTCAGCATGAAGCGTTTCGCCACCCGCGCGCGCGGCCGTTCGAGCCGCATCGTCAAGCCGTTCTCCAAGCTCCGCGTCGTCGTGCGCGAAGTCCAGGATCAGGAAGCCTAATATGGGTCAGAAGAGCAATCCGATCGGGCTGCGGCTCCAGATCAACCGGACGTGGGACAGCCGTTGGTACGCCGAAGGCGCCGACTATAACCGCCTGCTGCTGGAAGATCTGAAGATCCGTCAGCACATCATCAAGTCGTTGCCCCAGGCCGCGATTTCGAAGGTGGTCATCGAGCGTCCGGCCAAGCTGTGCCGCATTTCGATCTATGCCGCGCGCCCCGGCGTGATCATCGGCAAAAAGGGTGCGGACATCGAAAATCTTCGCAAGAAGATCGGTTCGATGACGGCATCCGACGTCAGCCTGAACATCGTCGAAATCCGCAAGCCCGAAGTCGACGCCAAGCTGGTCGCGCAGGGCATTGCCGACCAGCTGGAGCGCCGTATCGCGTTCCGCCGCGCCATGAAGCGTGCGGTGCAATCGGCGATGCGTCTGGGTGCCGATGGTGTGCGCGTCGCTTGCGGCGGTCGTCTGGGCGGCGCGGAAATCGCGCGTTCGGAAAGCTATCGCGAAGGCCGCGTGCCGCTGCACACGCTGCGCGCGAACATCGATTATGCCGAAGCGCAGGCGTTCACCACTTACGGTGTCTGCGGCGTCAAGGTTTGGGTCTTCAAGGGCGAGATTCTCGGCCACGACCCGATGAGCCAGGAGCGTTTGATGATGGAAGCGCAGACGTCGGGCGTTCGCCCGGCGCGCGACGACCGGCGCTAAGGATTAGGACATGCTGCAACCCAAAAAGTCCAAGTTCCGCAAGACCTTCAAAGGCAAGATTCACGGCGACGCCAAAGGCGGCACCGATCTGAATTTCGGCTCCTACGGTCTGAAGGCGCTCGAGCCCGAGCGGATCACCGCGCGCCAGATCGAAGCGGCACGCCGCGCGATCACGCGTCACATCAAGCGCCAGGGGCGTTTGTGGATCCGCATCTTCCCTGACGTGCCGGTCACGTCGAAGCCGGCCGAAGTCCGCATGGGCAAGGGCAAGGGTGCCATCGAATATCACGCCGCGCGCGTGAAGCCGGGCCGCATCCTGTTCGAGCTCGACGGCGTTCCCGGTCCGATCGCGGCGGTGGCGTTCAGCCGCGCGATGGAAAAGCTGCCGATCAAGACCAAGGTCGTCGCCCGCCTCGGCGACTTCAGCCATCTGGGAGCCAAATAATGGCCAAGCAGATCGACGATTTGAAGGTTCGCACCGACGACGAACTGACCACCCAGCTGGGTGATCTGAAGCGCGAGGCGTTCAACCTCCGGTTTCAGGCGGCGACGAACCAACTGGAAAAGCCGAGCCGTGTGCGCGTCGTTCGCCGCACCATCGCTCGCATCAAGACGCTGCAAACGGGTCGTGCCGCTGCCGCGACGAAGGGACAGTAACATGCCGAAGCGCGTACTGACCGGGACCATCGTCTCGGACAAGGGCGACAAGACAGTGGTCGTGAACGTGGAGCGCAAGGTCAAGCACCCGCTCTATGGCAAGATCATTCGTCGCACGAAAAAATATCACGCCCATGACGAGGGCAATGTGTTCAAGCTGGGTCAGACCGTGCGCATCGAAGAGTGCGCGCCGATGAGCAAGCTAAAGACCTGGAAGGTGATCGAGGGTGGCGGCGTGGCCGACACCGGTGTCGAGGACGTGGCCTAATGATCCAGATGCAATCCAATCTCGACGTCGCGGACAACAGCGGCGCGAAGCGTGTCCAGTGCATCAAGGTGCTGGGCGGCTCCAAGCGCAAGTTCGCGGGCGTCGGCGACGTGATCGTCGTGTCGATCAAGGAAGCCCAACCGCGCGGCAAGGTGAAGAAGGGTGACGTGCATCGCGCGGTCATCGTTCGCACCGCCAAGGACATTCATCGCGCCGACGGCTCGACGATCCGTTTCGACGGCAATGCCGCGGTGCTGGTCAACAAGAACGAGGAGCCGATCGGCACCCGTATCTTCGGGCCGGTGGTGCGCGAGTTGCGCGCGAAGAACTATATGAAGATCATCAGCCTTGCGCCGGAGGTGCTGTAATGGCCGCCGCAAAGATCAAGAAGGGCGACCGCGTCATCGTCCTGTCCGGCAAGGACAAGGGCAAGACGGGTGAAGTCACCACGGCGATGCCGAAGGACGGCAAGGTCGTCGTGTCGGGCGTCAACATCGCAACGCGTCATCGCAAGGCGAGCCAGGCCAACCCGCAGGGTGGTCTGGACCGGTTCGAGGCGCCGATGCACATCAGCAAGGTCGCGCACGTGACGGCGGACGGCAAGGCGACGCGCGTTCGTTTCGAAATGCGCGACGGCAAGAAAGTCCGCGTTGCGGTCAAGACCGGGGAGGCCATCAATGGCTGAAGCGACTAAAGGTGGTTACAAGCCGCGTATGCAGGGCCTTTATGAGGCCAGCATCGTCAAGGCGATGACCGAGAAGTTCGGCTATAAGAACGCCATGCAGGTTCCGCGGATTGACAAGATCGTGCTGAACATGGGCGTGGGCGAAGCCGTCAACGACAAGAAGTTCGTGACGCAGGCAGCGGCCGAAATGGAGCTGATCTCGGGCCAGAAGCCGGTGATCGCCAAGGCGAAGAAGTCGGTCGCGCAGTTCAAGCTGCGCGAAGGCATGCCGATCGGTTGCAAGGTGACCTTGCGCCGTGAGCGGATGTACGAGTTCCTCGACCGGTTCATCACCATCGCGCTCCCGCGCGTGCGAGATTTCCGTGGCCTGAAGCCGACCAGTTTCGACGGTCGTGGCAATTACGCCTGTGGCCTGAAGGAACAGCTGATCTTTCCGGAGATCAGCTATGACCAGGTCGACAAGGTGCGCGGCATGGACGTGATCGTCACCACGACGGCCAACACCGACGACGAAGCGCGCGAGCTGCTGCGTTTGTTCGGTTTCCCGTTCCCGGTCGAAGAGACCGAAGAAAAGAAGGCGGCATAAGCGATGGCCAAGCAATCGAGCGTCAACAAGAACGAGCGCCGTAAGGTCCTCGTCGCGCGCACCAAGCCCAAGCTGGACAAGCTGAAGGCGATTGCCAACGATATGTCGCTGGATGACGGCGACCGCCTGATGGCGCGCCTGAAGATGGCGGAGCTGCCGCGCAATGGCAATCCGACGCGTATCCGCAATCGTTGCGCGCTGACCGGGCGTCCGCGTGCTTATTACCGCAAGTTCGGGCTCGCCCGTGTGATGCTTCGCGATCTGGCCAACAAGGGCCAGATCCCCGGCCTCACCAAGTCGAGCTGGTAAGGGTAGACAGATGGCATTGACCGATCCCCTGGGCGATATGCTCACCCGCATCCGCAACGGGCAGCAGGCGAAGAAGGACAGCGTCATGACGCCGGCCTCCAAGCTGCGCCAGCGCGTGCTCGATGTGCTTCAGCGCGAAGGCTATATCCGCGGCTATTCCTCGGAAGAGCTGGCCGGACATGACGGCATTCGCATCGAACTGAAGTATTTCGAGGGCCGTCCCGCGATCCAGCACGTCGCGCGCGTCTCGAAGCCGGGCCGCCGTGTCTATTCGGGAAGCACCGAGCTGCCGCGCGTACGCAACGGCCTGGGTATCACCATCGTCTCGACGCCGAAGGGCGTGCTCTCGGATGCCGAGGCACGTGACCAGAATGTCGGCGGCGAAGTGCTCGCGGAGGTATTCTAAATGAGCCGGATCGGAAAACGGCCGGTCGCGATGCCTTCGGGCGTCACGGCGACGACCGAAGGCAGCACGCTGTCGGTGAAGGGGCCCAAGGGCACGCTCAGCCTCGCTATGCGTGACGAGATCAAATACGATATCGAAGCGGACGGCATTTCGGTGCAGCCGGCCAACGACACCAAGCAAGCGCGTGCCTTTTGGGGCATGCAGCGGACGCTAGTGCAGAATTTGGTGACGGGCGTGACCGAGGGCTTCAACAAGCGTCTTGAGATCACCGGCGTCGGCTATCGTGCCAATGCGCAGGGCCGCAAGCTGAAGCTTCAGCTCGGCTATTCGCATGACGTCGACATGGACATTCCCGAGGGCGTGGACGTGAAGACGCCGGATCAGACCACGGTCGAAATCACCGGTGCGGACAAGCAGAAGGTCGGCCAGTTCGCTGCCGAAATTCGCCGCTGGCGCAAGCCCGAACCCTATAAGGGCAAGGGTATCAAATATGCGGGCGAGATCATCTTCCGCAAAGAAGGTAAGAAAAAGTAATGGCCAAGCTGTCGCTTTTCGCCAAGCGCCGCCAACGCGTGCGCACGGCACTCGCCGCTCGTGCCGGTGGGCGTGCGCGCCTGTCGGTGCATCGTTCGGGCCGGCATATCTATGCGCAGGTGATCGACGATGCGGCGGGCAAGACCGTTGCTTCGGCCTCGACCCTCGAAAAGGACGCGCGCAGCACGACCGGCGCCACCGCGGCCGCGGCGACGGCGGTCGGCAAGACGCTCGCCGAGCGGGCCAAGGCTGCCGGCGTGACCGCGGTCGTGTTCGACCGTGGTGGTTTCCTGTTCCACGGCCGCGTCAAGGCGCTGGCCGATGGCGCCCGCGAAGGCGGATTGGAGTTTTAAATGGCTGACGAAACCGAAATTCAGGCGGCTCCGGCCGAAGCACCTGCCGCGCCCGCCCAGTCGGGTCCGGGCGGCGGTGGTCCCGGTCGTGGTCCGCGTAGCGGCGGCGGCGGTCGTGGTGGCCCCGGCGGCAATCGCGGCGGTGGTCCCGGTGGCAATCGTGGCGGCAACGATCGCAATCGTGCGCGTCGCGATGGCGGTGGTCCCCGCGACGATGGCGGCGAAGAGCTGATCGAAAAGCTGGTCCACATCAACCGCGTCTCGAAGACGGTCAAAGGCGGCAAGCGCTTCGGCTTTGCCGCGCTCGTCGTCGTCGGCGACGGCAAGGGTCGTGCCGGCTTCGGTCATGGCAAGGCGCGCGAAGTGCCCGAAGCCATTTCGAAGGCGACCGCTGCGGCCAAGAAGGCGATGGTTCGCGTTCCTCTGAAGGACGGGCGCACGTTGCATCATGACGGCAATGGTCACTTCGGTGCCGGTCGCGTGACGCTGCGTTCGGCGCCGCAGGGAACCGGTATCATCGCCGGTGGCCCGATGCGCGCCATCTTCGAATCGCTGGGCGTGGCCGATGTGGTGACCAAGTCGGTCGGCACGTCGAACCCGTACAACATGATCCGGGCGACCTTCGAAGCGCTGGGCGAGCAGACCTCACCCAAAAGCGTGGCGCAGCGTCGCGGCAAGAAGATCGTCGACCTGCTCGGCCGTGGTGGTTCCAAGACCGCCGAAGCCGATGCCGAAGCGATCACGGAGTAATCGACGTGGCAACCATCAAGATCAAGCAGACCGGTTCGCCGATCCGCCGCACCGACGATCAGCGCGCGACCCTGAAAGGTCTCGGACTTAACAAGATGCACAAGGTTTCGGAGCTGACCGACAGCCCCGAAGTTCAGGGCATGATCCGCAAGGTGCGGCATATGGTCGAAGTCGTTAGCTAGACCCGATTCAGGGCTAAACTTCGACTAAACTTTCAAAGCGCGACAAAAGCGAAAGCGAGTGCACTGACATGAAACTGAACGAAATTTCCGACAACGCCGGTGCTCGCAAGAGCCGCATGCGCGTCGCCCGCGGCATCGGCTCGGGCAAAGGCAAGACCGCCGGTCGCGGCCAGAAGGGCCAGACCAGCCGTTCGGGCGTCGCCATCAAGGGTTTCGAGGGCGGCCAGATGCCGCTGCACATGCGGCTGCCGAAGCGTGGCTTCAACAACATCTTCGCCAAGGATTATGCCGAGGTGAACCTCGGTGCGATCCAGAAGCTGGTCGATGCGGGAACGCTGTCGTCGAACGGCGTGATCGATCATGAAGCCATGAAGGCTGCGGGCATCGGCCGCGGCGGCAAGGACGGTGTGCGCTTGCTGGGCAAGGGCGCGTTCTCGTCGCAGCTGAGCTTCAAGGTCGCCGGCATCTCCAAGGGTGCGCGCGAAACCATCGAAAAAGCCGGTGGTTCTGTCGAAGTGATCGAAGTCGTCGCCGCTGCCGACAAGGCCAAGGCCAAGCACCGCACGGTGCAAAAGGTGAAGGCTGCGGACAAGGAAGCCAAGAAGGCTGCCGCACGCGCCTGAACGGCCAACGGGTGACATAGCGCGCCGCGCACCTATATGACGCTGCGGGCATTCAGGAATTAGAGCGACTATGGCATCCGCCGCCGACCGTATGGCATCCAGCATCAGCCTGGCGAATTTCGCCCAGGCGACCGATCTGAAGAAAAGGTTGTGGTTCACGATCGGTGCGCTGATCGTATTCCGCTTCCTCAGCCACGTGCCGTTGCCGGGCGTCGATCCGCGCGCGCTGGCGACATTGTACGCGGGCACCAAGGGCGGCGTGCTCGACTTCTTCAACAATTTCTCGGGTGGCGCGCTCGAACGCATGTCGGTGATCGCGCTGGGCATCATGCCCTACATCACCGCGTCCATCGTCGTGCAGCTGGCGACCTCGCTCAGCCCCAAGCTCGCCGCCATCAAGAAGGAAGGCGAGAGCGGGCGCAAGAAGCTCAACCAATATACGCGCTACGGCACGGTGTTCCTCACCGCGATCCAGGGTTATTTCATCGCCGTCGGTCTCGAGAATTGGGGCGCGACATCGGGCATTTCGGCGGTGGTCGAACCCGGTCTGCTGTTCCGGGTGACCTGCATGGTCAGCCTGGTCGGCGGCACGATGTTCCTGATGTGGATCGGCGAACAGATCACCAGCCGCGGCATCGGCAACGGTGCGTCGCTGATCATCATGGCGGGCATCGTCAGCCGGCTTCCCGTCGTGCTGGTCCAGCTGTTTGAGAGCGGCCGCACCGGCGCGGTGTCCCCGTTGCTGATCGTCGCGACGACGGCGGTGGTGCTTGGGCTGATCGCGGGTATTTGCTTCATGGAACGCGCTCAGCGACGCGTGCTGATCCAATATCCCAAGCGCCAGACTGCGCGCGGTATGCAGCAGGGCGACAAGAGCTTCCTGCCGTTGAAGATCAACACGTCGGGCGTGATTCCGCCGATCTTCGCGTCTTCGCTGTTGCTGATGCCGCTGACGATTGCGCAGTTTGCGGGCAACCGTGTTGCCGGTGAAAGCAGCTGGGGCGATTTCGTGCTTGGCGTGACGACGTCGCTACAGCATGGTTCGCCGCTGTACATCGCGCTGTACGCCGCCGGGATTATCTTCTTCTCGTTCTTCTACACCGCGGTTGTGTTCAATCCGGAAGAGACCGCCGAGAATTTGAAGCGTCATGGCGGCTTCATCCCGGGCATCCGTCCGGGCAAGGCGACCGAGACCTATCTCGATTATGTGCTCACGCGCATCACGGTGATCGGTGCGGCATATCTGGCGCTGATCTGTCTGGTGCCCGAGTTCGCGGCGGCGAAGTTCGGCCTGTCGGTGACGCTCGGCGGGACCAGCCTGTTGATCGTCGTCAACGTGACGATGGACACGGTGACGCAGATCCAGAGCCATTTGCTGGCGCATCAGTACGGTGACCTGATCAAGAAGTCGAAGTTGAAGGGTGCGCGCGCGCGATGAACCTGATCCTGCTCGGGCCGCCCGGAGCGGGGAAGGGGACGCAGGCGCAGCGGCTGGTCGAAGGGCGCGGCATGGCGCAGCTGTCGACCGGCGACATGCTGCGCGCGGCGCGGACGTCGGGCACCGAACTGGGTGCGCGCGTCGCGGCGGTGATGGATGCGGGCGAACTGGTCAGCGACGATATCGTCGATGCGTTGATCGGCGAGAAGCTCGACACCATGCCCGCCGATCAGGGCGCGATCTTCGACGGCTATCCGCGCACGGCAGCGCAGGCTGCATCGCTCGACCGCATTCTCGACGCGCGGGGGCGCACGCTCGACCATGTCATTGAACTTGAGGTGGATGAGGACGCGTTGGTCGATCGGATCACCGGGCGCTACACCTGCGCCAAGTGCGGCACGGGCTATCACGACCGCCACCACCAGCCCAAGGTTGCCGGTGTGTGCGACGTATGCGGCGCGACCGAGTTCAAGCGCCGTCCCGACGACAATGCGGAGACGGTACGCACGCGCATGGCCGAATATCGCGCCAAGACCGCGCCGATCCTGCCAATCTATGACGCGCGCGGATTGGTGACGCGGATCGACGGCATGGCCGACATGGATACGGTCAGCGCCGCGATCGGGCGCATTCTCGGCTAGCCGATGCCCTCCGACCTCGCCCATCTGACCGAACGTCAGCAGAAATGGTTCGCGAGTGTGAAAGCGTCGCTCGAAACGCGAACCGGCAAGACGCTCGACCAATGGGTCGCGATTGCCAAGACCTGTCCGCACGACAAGCCGAATGCACGGCGCGACTGGCTGAAGGCGGAGCACGGCTTGCTCCAGAATTCTGCGATGTTCGTGTTGCACGAGGCGTTTCCCGAAGCGGACGATGCCGGAGCGCTGCGCGACGCGTTGTGGCGCGATCCGGAGGCGCGGGAGACCCTCGAGTCCGTGCGGAAGTTTAGTGAAAGTTTAGGCCCAATCGTCGTCGGCCAGCGCAAGAGCTTCACCGCGTTTTCACGCGATGTGCAGTTTGCGGCGATGCGGCCGGTCAAGGGCAAGGGTGCGCTGTTGGGCCTGAAGCTCGACCCTGCGTTGTCCCCTCGCCTGATAGCACCGGTGCGCGCCGAAAGCTGGTCCGAGCGGCTGACCGCGACGATCCTGTTGCCCGACGCCGCGGCGTTCGACGACGAGGCGCAAGACTTGTTTCGCCAGGCGAGTCTCAACGGCTGAGTCCATAGGCATCGGCCAGCCGGTCGAGCGCGAGGGTCAGGACGAGCCGCCCGCTGCGCGTCGGCCAGCCGAGCGCGCGTTCGGCGGCGGGAAGCGGCTCGCAGGCGCACACCACGCGCCACAGCACATCCGACAGGCCGGGGCCAACACGGTCGATGGCGCGGTCGAAGCGGACACGCGCATCGATTTGCAGCGTGGTCGGGTCCCCGCCGCCGGTCGATTTGGCGCGGGCCGGATCCCAGCGCATCGTGACGCCCGGAGCCAGGGCGGCGCGTTCGTAATCGGCGCGCAGCCGCTCACCCGCCTCGAAACTACGCGCGTCGATCAAGTCCCGCGCGCGCAACCACGACAAGGGGGATTCGGCGCGGTTGACGGTGACGCTGCGCCCGCGCGTCTTGCGGCTCGCGCGACGCATTGCGGCGAGTATCGCGGGCGCTCCATTCGTCTCCACTCCGACTTCGACCAGATCGCGCATGACGTCTCTCCTTTACCTGATTGCGAATCGCCTCTTGTCAGATTCGGTTGGGTGTAGGACAGGTGTTTTTTACCAACGAGGTTCGCGAAACATGATCACGCGTATTCGTGAAGTCCGCCGCGCCAAGGGTATGACGCTCGCCGACGTGGCCGCGGCGTGTGCGCCGCCGACGACCGCGCAAACCGTCGGACGGCTGGAAACCGGCACCCGCACGGTGTCGGTCGGGTGGCTCAACCGGATCGCCGACGCACTCGGCACGACCGCCAAGGATCTGGTCGAATTGCCCGAAACCGCCGATCTGCCCGTTGCCGCAATCCTCGGCCACGACGGGGTGCACGCGCCGCGTCACGCCAGCGTCGCCGCCGCGCCGCAGCCGGGTTCCGGGATGGTCGCGGTGCAGGTCGAGACCAGCGTCGGCGAGTACCGCAGCGGTGATGTGCTGTGGTGCGACCGGGTTGCGCCCGACGGGTTTGCGGGGTTGCTCAACCGCGATGTGTTGTTGCCGCGACCGGGCGGGCGGTTCATTTTCGGGCGGCTGATCGGGCGCGAGGGGGAACGGCTGCAGGTGTTGCCCTTGGGCGCGGGCGGGCGACAGCAGGTGGTCAGCGAGCCGGCCTGGGCAGCGGTGGCGCGGGTTCTGGTGCGGGCATTGTAAGTGGACGAGAAATTTGCCGACCGGTTGGCGGGGTTCGACGTCGTCGGCGAGACGCGGCGGTTCATCTATGCCCTGGCCGAGCGCCATCACCTGCGCGTCGAATGGGTCGAGGACCCGAGTTACGATCTCTATTGCGAGATCGCGCCGCAGCGCGGGCTGGCGCTCGACCTGTGGTTTTCGCTGGCGGAGAATTCGGTGCGGTTCGGCCAGCGTGACTGGTCCGCCAATTTTCACGACATCGAACGCGTCGCAATCTGGAACCGCGCGCGGCGGGCGTTCGAAGGGCTGATTACGGGGCAAGCGCGGGTTGCATTGTCCTATTCGCCGGGACGGAGGCGGCCATTCTTCACCAGTGTGCAATTGCTGGAACAGGGCGAGTGGAACGCGGTGTCGAGCGGTTTGGGGCTGGCCGTGCCACCATATTATCGCACGGTGTATCGCTATAACGGGCAGGAGGAGGCAGGGCCGAAAGGTGTGGCAAAGAAGAGCTTCGTGCTCTTGGTGGGGCTGGTTGCGGGGTTATGGTGGGTGTTTTGGTGAGCGGCGCGGTGGCGAAGCCACGTCGTCGGTCGGGCCGATGGCCCGCCGGCCGCACATGTCGTTCGGGCGCTTAGCGTCGCTAAGCGTCTCGACGATCATGTGGTGGGCGATGACGGGCTCGAACCGCCGACATCCTCCGTGTAAGGGAGGCGCTCTACCAACTGAGCTAATCGCCCTCGCAGCAAGCCTATACAAGGCTGGCGCGCCATTGCCAGCGCCGCGCGCCAGCCCTAGGCGGTTCAGCCGAATGACAGCGTCTGTGCGGCACGGCGCGCGCTTTGCGGGTGGAGCTTCGACGAATGCGATTAATGTGGGCGGCAATGGCACTGGTGGCCTTGGCTGGAACGGCGGAAGCCAAGAAGAAGCCGGCGGCTCCGGTCGTCCCCGCGAGTGCGGTCACGCCGCCCGCCACGCCCGATAATCTGTGGCATCTGACGCTGTCGACCGGCGGCGATGTCGTGATCCAGCTGCGCCCGGACAAGGCGCCCAACCATGTCGCGCGGATCAAGATGCTGACTCGCGCGGGGTTTTACGACGGGCTGAAATTCCATCGCGTGATCGAAGGGTTCATGGCGCAGACCGGCGATCCCAAGGGGACTGGCGAGGGCGGATCGTCGCTCCCCGATCTGAAGGCCGAGTTCAACGACCTGCCGCATGTGCGCGGCGCGGCGGCGATGGCGCGCGCGCAGTCGAACGACAGCGCCAACAGCCAGTTCTTCGTCGTGTTGCTGCCGGTGATGCGCCTCGACGGCAAATACACCGTGTTCGGACGCGTGACGCAGGGCATGAACTTCGTCGATGCGGTGGCGCGGGGCGAACCGCCTGCCAACCCTTCGACCATCGTCCGGACATGGATCGAAGCGGATGGTGCCAATGCCCCGCGCATTCCACTGCCCGTTGTGGCGCCCGCAGCGGCCGCGGCGACACCTGCGCCGGCCGATCCGGTACCGGCGCCCGCACCCGCAAAGTAAGTGCGCACCGAGCTTTTCGACTTCCATTTGCCCGACGACCGGATCGCGCTTCGCCCGGCGAACCCGCGCGATGCCGCGCGGTTGCTGGTGGTCGGCGACGGGTTGACGGACGCGGTCGTCAGCGATTTGCCCGACCTGCTCCGCGCGGGTGATTGCCTGGTGTTCAACGATACGCGCGTCATTCCCGCCCAGCTCGAAGGCACGCGCGGAAATGCGCGGATCGGCGCGACCTTGCACAAGCGCGAAGGGCCGCGCGACTGGCGCGCCTTCATTCGCAACGCCAAACGGTTGCACGACGGGGACATTGTCGATTTCGGCAATGCGGTTTTCGCCACCGCGTCCGCGCGCGGCGAGGATGGCAGCTGGGTGTTGAGCTTTGCCGGCGGCGAGCCGGTCGAACTGCTGCTGGAGCGCGCCGGGCGGATGCCGTTGCCGCCCTATATCGCCGGCAAACGGCCGACCGACGCGCGCGACGCGGTGGATTACCAGACGATGTTCGCGACCGAGCCCGGCGCGGTCGCGGCGCCGACCGCCGCGCTGCATTTTACGCCCGAACTCATGGCACGGTTCGCGGCGGCGGGGATCGCGCACGAGACGCTGACATTGCATGTCGGGGCGGGGACGTTCCTGCCGGTCAAGGTCGATGATACGATCGAGCACCGGATGCACGCCGAATGGGGTCGGATGGACGCCGCCACCGCCACGCGACTTAACGCCGTCCGCGCCAGGGGCGGGCGGGTGATTGCGGTCGGTACGACGTCGCTGCGTTTGCTCGAAAGCGCGGCGGGCGACAGCGGGATTCAGGCGTTCGAAGGCGACACCGCGATTTTCATCACGCCGGGTTATGGGTTCAAAGCGATCGACGGGCTGATCACCAATTTCCATCTGCCCAAAAGCACGCTGTTCATGCTGGTCTCGGCGCTGATGGGGCTGGAGCGGATGCAGGCGGCCTATGCGCACGCGATTGGCGACAAATACCGGTTTTATTCCTACGGAGACGCATCCTTGCTTTTGCCGTGATGACCCGGAGGAACGATGACCGCTTTTGATGTCCTGATTGTCGGCGCGGGCCATGGCGGAGCGCAGGCGGCGATAGCGCTGCGCCAGGCGAAATTTTCCGGGACCATCGGCATCGTCGGCGAGGAGCCAGAACTTCCGTATGAGCGGCCGCCGCTGTCGAAGGATTATCTGGCGGGCGAAAAGCCGTTCGAGCGACTGTTGATCCGGCCCGCGGCGTTTTGGGCCGAGCGGGACATCGTGTTTTTGACGGACAAGCGCGTCGAAACGGTTCGTTCGGAGGCGCATGAGGTCGCGTTGTCGGACGGGCAGACCGTCCAATACGGCAAGCTGATCTGGGCAGCGGGGGGCGCGCCGCGTCGCCTGTCATGCGACGGGCATGACGCGAGCGGGGTGCACACGGTGCGCACACGCGGCGATGTCGACCGGATGATGGCGGAGCTGGCCACGGTCGAGCATGCGGTGGTCGTCGGCGGCGGCTATATCGGGCTCGAGGCGGCGGCGGTGCTGGTCAAGCTGGGCAAGCGCGTCACGTTGCTCGAGGCGCTCGACCGGATCCTCGCGCGGGTGGCCGGCGAGCCGCTGTCGCGGTTCTACGAGGCCGAGCATCGCGCGCACGGCGTCGATGTCCGGTTGGGCGTGTCGGTCGATCATATCGAGGTCGCGAATGGCCGCGCCGCCGGGGTTCATTTGGCGGATGGCGAGCCGTTGGGCTGCGACATGGTCATCGTCGGCATCGGCATCATCCCGGCGATCGAGCCGCTGCGCGCGGCGGGTGCGGCATGTTCGAACGGGGTCGATGTCGATGCCTTGTGCCGGACCAGCCTGCCCGACGTGTTCGCGATCGGCGACTGTGCGGCGCATGCCAATGATTTCGCGCGGGGGGCGGTCATCCGCCTCGAATCGGTGCAGAATGCCAACGACCAGGCGAACACCGTCGCCAAGCTGATCGCGAACGGTGAAGCGGTACCGTATCACGCGGTGCCGTGGTTCTGGTCGAACCAATATGATCTGCGGTTGCAGACGGTCGGCCTGTCGTCGGGATATGACGCGACCGTGATCCGCGGCGATCCCGCATCGCGCAGCTGGTCGTTGATCTATTTGCGCGAAGGACGCGTTATCGCGCTCGACTGTGTGAACAGCGTAAAGGATTATGTTCAGGGCAAGGCGTTGGTGGTGACCGGCGCAGTGATCGCGCAGGACAGATTGGCCGATGCCGATGTGCCGTTGAAAACGCTGGCTTAGGTCCGGGCCGCGCAACGTTTCGCGGGACCCGGACCTCACCCTAATCCTGATCCGCATTTCCCGCGCCGTGGCCGGTGGTGAGGGCAACGCCGGTGCTCCGTCCGCCATTGGCGCCTTCCCACCAATAGGGTTGCCGCTTGAATGTCCCCGTCGCGACTTCGTTGAGCGTGGCCGCATCGTAGAGGCGTCCGCCGAGCATCACCTGATGCACCTTTTCGGTGTTGCGGATGTTCGTCGTCGGATCGGCATCGAGCACCACCAGATCGGCGAGCTTGCCGACCTCCAGCGAACCGATATCCTTGATGTAACCGAGCGAGGTCGCGGGCATGATCGTCGCGGCGCGAAGGGCCTCGATGGGCGACCAGCCGCCGCGCACGAAGCTCCACATTTCCCAATGTGCGCCGAGCCCGGGTTGCTGGCCATGCGCGCCGATCGACACCTGCACGCCTTTGTCCATCAGCTTCTTGGCCTCGCGCGCGCTGGCGGCGTCGACATAGTCTTCTTCGGGCGCGAGTTCGCGCCGCGCGTTCTGGGCGGCGAGCGCGGCGGGCGGGGCATGCCGGATCAGCAGCGGCTGGCGCCACACGTCGGTATGCGCGCGCCAATAGGGATCGCCCGCCGGTCCGGCATAGGTGACAACCAGAGTCGGCGTGTAATTGGTTTTGGTCTGTGTCCAGAATTGCACCAGGTCGGCATAGAAATGCTCGAGCGGGATATTGTGTTCGAGCGTCGAATTGCCGTCCTGCACCAACGTCACATCCATCGTGAACAGCGAACCGCCTTCGGGTACGACCTCCATGTCTTCGGCCTGCGCTGCGGCCACGACCATCTGGCGCTGTTCGCGGCGCGGCTGGTTGTAGTTCTTGACGCTGTGCGCGCCCTGCGACTTCAACCGCCGCACGTCGGCGAGCGCGTCGTCATAGCTGTTGATCTCGGCATAGACGCCCGCCGCCTTGGCACCGTAAATGATCTCACCCGTCGAGAAAGTGCGCGGTTGGAGGCGCATGCCCGCGCGCTGCATCTCCGCCGCCGGGAAGATTTCCTGCGAGCTGGCCGACGGATCGTGCACGGTCGTGGTGCCGAAGGCGAGATTGGCCATCGCGTTCCAGTTCTGCTCCGGGATCAAGCCGTCTTCGCCCTGCGATCCGTGCGCATGCGCATCGATCAGGCCGGGGATGATCGTCTTGCCGGCGACATCGACGGTGACTGCACCGGCGGGGATCGTGACGCTGCTGCGGGGTCCGACCGCGACGATGCGTTCGCCGCGGATCAGGATCGTCGCGTCGTCTACGATGCCGCCATCAGGACGGCTCATCGTCACGACGCGTGCGCCGGTCAGCGCCACCGTGCCGGTCGGTTTCGAGGCAGGCACATTCATCGACAGTGACACACCGGTGCGCGGGGTGATGAATTTCGGCGCATTTTCTCCGATTGGTCCGGCGGCGAACAAGGCGGCCGTGTCCGCCGAATAAAGCGTTGGCCCCATGCTCCAGTGGATGCGCTTGCCGCCATCAGACCAGTTGATGAAATCGGCGCCTTCGGCGCTGACCTGTGTCACTGGCAGCGGGCCACCCTTTTTATCGGCATCGACCGCCTGTTTGCCGGGCATCAGTGGCATGACGAAAGCCTGATAATTCTGGCGGAACGCCACGTAATCGCCCGTGGGCGAAATCTGGTAATCGTTGACCAATTCGCCGGTGGCGTGAACGCGCTGTGCTTCGCCATTAAGGTCGGTGCTGACCAACTGGCGCTTGCCCTTGTCATTGGTCAGCAGGAACACGCGGTCGTTGCTCGCGCCGAATTGCGGTTCGGCGGCATCTTTGGCGATCCGCACCGGTGCGCCGCCAGCAGCCGCAACGCGGTAAGCGCCCGAGCCCGGATTGCCGCGCGATGCGGTCAGCCCGCCACCCTCACTCTGTTCGAAAGCGATGGTCCGCGCGTCGGGGGAGAAGCGCGGACGGGCATAATGTCCGGCGACCGATGTGACGGTGCGGGGCGCGCCGCCGCCCGCGCCGACGATTTTGATCTGGCCGAGGCCCGCATCGGTCCAGCCGACAAACACGATCTGACGCCCGTCTCGCGACCAGCTCGGCCATAATTCCATTTCGGCGCCGCGGGTCAGGCGATGCGCTTCGCCGCCCGTCGCCGGCTTGATCCACAACCGGCCCAGCGTTTCGAACACGATCTGACGGCCATCGGGCGAGACGCTGGCCCAGCGCGGCATCTTGGTCTGGATGCGGTCGGGCGAAACCTCGACGACCGGGTGGGTGGCGTCGATCACGACGCGCGTATCGGCGACGTGGAACGGAATTTCGGTCGCGCCGCTGCCGTCCGCGCCGACGCGGCGCAATTTGCCGCCCGCCCAGAACACCAAGCCCTTATCGTCGGCGGTCCACGCCATGTTCGGGTACAGGCCGGTGATCGCCCAGGTTTCCTGAACATCGCGGTCGAGCGCTTCGTAGATTACGCGCTCGACACCCGTGGCGAAATCCTTGACCCATAATTTGGTCTGGTTGTTCTCGCGGCGGACGAACGCGATGCGCTTGCCGTCGCGGCTCGGCGTCGGGCGGACCGAACCGCCGACACCGCTCACCGCGGTTTCGACCTCGCCGCTGGCGATGTCGTAACGTTCGATGTCGAACAGATCGGTGCGCGAATTCTGCGCGTATTCGAAGATCGGCCCGGGCGTGACGTTGCGCGTGTAATAGATGCTCCTGCCGTCGGCGGCATAGATTGGTTCGCCGAGTTCCTTTTGCAGCTGTTCGCTGGCCCGCTTGACCAATTGCACGCCGCCGCCGCCCGAGACGTGGTAGATCCACACTTCGCCGGTGCCGAGGCTGCGCCCCGTGGTGAAATGCTTCTTGGCGACGATGAAGCGTCCATCGGGGCTCCACGACGGCTGATTGAGGAGGCGGAAATCTTCCTTGGTGACCTGGCGCTTGTCGCTGCCATCGACGTTCATCACCCAGATATTGTCGCCGCCGCCGCGATCCGATGTGAAGGCGATCCGTCGTCCGTCGGGCGAGAAGCGCGGCTGGTGCTCATAGGCCAGACCTTCGGCGATGCGCGTCGGCGTGCCGCCGGTGATGGGCATGGTGTAGATGTCGCCGAGCATGTCGAACGCGATCGTCCGCCCGTCGGGTGACGCATCGACGTTCATCCAGCTGCCTTCGGTGACGTCGATGCCGATCATGTGCGTGCGCATGCCCGGAGGCGCGTTGACGTCCCACTTGGCCGGCTTGGCGCTGGCAGCGGGCGCCGGCATGGCGTTTGCCGATGGCGCGGGCGTTGCGGGTGGCGCGGCGGGGGGCAGGACTGCCGCTGCATCGTCGGGCCTGGTTGCCTGATTTTCGGGTGCCTGCGTTTCCTGGACTGGCTTGTCGCCGGCGGGTGCCGTCGCTTGCGCGCTCAACTGGGCGGCGCACAGGCAAAGCGCGATAGCGGTGGTGGCGCGATAGGTCATGACGGGCTCCCTTTCCGACGCGTTTAGCCGATGCGTTGGGCGGGTCACTCTCGAAATCGGCATGTCGGTCGCCGCACACGGTGCAAGAACGTTACCGGCGACGCCTCCGGTAGACGGGCGCGACCACGTCCGCCGCGGCCAGTTGGTGCCAGCGATCGAGGCGGTCCGGCGTCAACGTCCCGGCGGCAATAGCGGCCTGAACCGCGCAGCCGGGCTCACTGTGATGCGCGCAGTTGGAAAAGCGACACTCCTGCGCGACCTGAATAAAGTCGTCGAACACCTCCGCAATGCCGCTTCCCGCGTCGGACAGTTGCAACTCGCGCATGCCGGGAGTGTCGAGCAGCCAGCCGCCTTGATCGAGCCGGTGCATTTCGCGCACGGTGGTCGTGTGACGGCCGGTATCGTCGCTGGCGCGGATCGCCTGAGTGGCGATGCTGTCCGACCCGCGCAACGTGTTGACCAACGTCGATTTACCGACGCCCGAAGAGCCGAGCAGCGCAACGGTTTTACCCTTGCCGCAATAGACCGCGAGACCGACGGCACTGGCGGGATCGCGACCATTGATCGTTTCGACACGCAATCCGGGCTCGATCGCGCGCGCCGCCGCCGCGAACTGTTGCGGCGTGTCGGTCAGGTCGGTCTTGGTGAGCACCACCACCGGCGTCACCCCCACTTCGCGCGCCAAAACCAGATAGCGCTCAAGCCGTGCGCTGCTGAAATCCTGGTTGCAGGACGCGACAATGAACAGCGTGTCGACGTTGGCGGCGATCATCTGATCCTTGCGCGGATCGCCGGGTGCGCGCCGTTTGAACAGGTTCATCCTTTGCAGAACGCGGGTCGGCTGAAGCGTCATGTTATCGACCATCAGCCAGTCGCCCACCGTGGGATGATCGTCCGACGGCAACGCGCCGGGAATATGGGGGGAGATCGAATGCTGGACCCCCGCGCCAGTCACGGCGATCTTGCCACGATGGACGGCCATGACCCGGACAGGATGGCTGTGCTGCAATTCCTCATCCGTCACCTGCGCTTTGAAGAAAGCGGTCCAGCCCAGATCATCCAAGGTTTCGTCAATCATCGTCATATCTGGGGCGGCAAGGGCTTTCTTCGCGACCGGGCTAGCAGTTTTACGCGTCAGGCACATCGGCGCGTGGTCCGAACTCCCCGCGAGATGCCATGCTGGACAATCGCGACTGACCGGCTCCAGGCAGCCGGCCCATATCCGCACAGTTCGAGCAATCCACCGCCCGTAAACACTATCGCGCGCCGGTCCATCGGCCGACGCCAGGATCGAAACGGCCGATCACGCCGCGATGCTGATCGGTATACCAGATCGTGCCGTCTCGCGCCGCCGCGATGCCATAGGGATGCCCGGGCCGGGGGATGCGATAAGCGGTCGCCGTACCATCCGCCGCGATCCGCAGGATGCGGTTGCCGTAACCCTCATTCATGTACATCGCCCCATCGGGAGCCGCGGCGATGCAGGTCGGCAGCGACCCGGGCGCGCCGACGGCATATTCGGTCATGACGCCAGCCATCGTCACACGACCGGCGCGCTCGCCAAGTTCCTCGGCGAACCACATGGCTCCATCGTGTCCAGCCGCGATGCAGCCGAACGACGCGTTCGCCGTCGGCACGCGAAATTCGGTGACCACGCCCTGTGGCGTTATCCGGCCGATCGCGTTGGCGTGCGGCGCGGCTTCGGTGAACCACATATTGCCGTCGGGGCCGGCGGCGATCATCCGTGGCATCGCCGCGCGGGTCGGGATCGCGTACGACAGCATCGCCCCTGCGCTATCGACCCGCCACACCCGGTTGCTGCGGATCTCGGTGAACCACATCTTGCCATCACGCCCGGCCGCGATCCCGACCGGCTGGGCGCCGCGAACGGGAATGACGAACTCGCTGATTTGCCCCGCAGGCGTGATGCGCCCGACGCGCCCTCCGTCGAATTCGAGAAACCACAAATTGCCGTCGGGGCCCGCGGCGATCGAATAAGGGGCGCTGTTCGCGGTTGGCAGGGCAAATTCACTGATGCCGCCGCCCGCCGTGATCCTGCCGATGCGCGCGGCCGCCATTTCGGTAAACCACAGGGCACCATCAGGCCCCGCCGTGATGAATGTCGGTCGCGCGGCGCGCGAGGGCAGCACGAACTCCGTGAAGCGGCGATCGTAACGCAGGCGCGTCTGCACGAACCAGGCGAGCGTCGCCAAAAGGCACAGCGCCACCAACGCGATGATCCAGCGCTGCCGTTGTCGTCGCCCCATGTCGTTGTGATAGTGGCGGGCAACGGTGCCGGATATGGCTTTTTCAGACTTGGCGGCGATGGGACTATCGGGACAATAATCTATGGCTAGCCGGGTTCAGCGGCGAGTTTGGCGTCGCCGCTTTGCAGATCGTGGTCGCTGAAATTTATCGGCAAGCGCGGCAGAAAGGTCGCATCGCCTGACGGCAAGACGACTTTTTCGAGCTGCCCGGATGCGACAAGATGGGGATCGGCGAACAGGTCTTCGGGCCGCGCAATCGGCGCAAAGGGAATTCCGGTGCCGTCGAGCTTCGCAACGATCTCCTGTCGCGTATAGCCGGCGACCAGCGCCCGAATTCGGGGTAAAAGCTGGTCACGCCGCGCCACCCGATCGTTATTGGTGCGGAGCGACAGATCGTTCCACAAATCGTCGAGGCCGAACAGCGCACAAAAGTCCGCCCACAGCTTGTCGCTGACGACGCCGATAAAGACCGGTTCGTCTTTGGTCGCGAAGACATCGTAAATCGCCCAAGCGGATATACGCGCCGGCATGGGTGCTGCAGCCTGTCCGGTGACGGCCATTTGCGCCATGTGCTGGCCGACCAGATAGACCGTGGTTTCGAACAGTGCCGCCGACACTTTCTGGCCTTTGCCGCTGCGATGACGATCTTCGACCGCAGCGAGAACGGCGATCACCCCGAACATGCCGCCGGACACGTCGATGACGCTTGCCCCGGCGCGCAGCGGCTGGCCCGGCGGGCCGGTCATGTAAGCGAGCCCGCCCATCATCTGCGCCACTTCGTCGAGCGCGGTGCGATTTTCGTACGGGCCGGGCAGGAACCCCTTGAGCGAGCAATAGATCAGGCGCGGATTGGCGGCAGCGAGCGCATCGTATCCCAGCCCGAGCCGGTCGAGCGCGCCAGGACGGAAATTCTCGATGACGATGTCGGCATCCGCGGTCAGCGCCTTGGCTTCGGCCACGCCGCCGGGGGACTTCAGATCGAGAAACAGGCTCGATTTGTGGCGGTTGTACATCGGGAAATAGCCCGCGCCCGACCCGATCAACCGCCGCGTGGGGTCGCCGCCTTTAGGCTCGACGCGTGTCACCTCGGCGCCCAATGCGGCGAGGATCGCACCCGCCGCCGGACCCATGACCATATGGGTGAATTCGACGACTTTGAGATTGGCCAGCGGTCCGGTCATCACCCGACCCTGTCCGCGAGCCCCAGCGGCAGTCCGGCATCGGGCGTGAAGCCATAGAGCGGCTCTCCGGGCAGCGCTTCGGCCACGATCTCTCGCACCTTCATCAGCGCGTCGAGCTCGATTCCCGTATCGTAACCCATCGCGTGCAGCATGAACGCCAGATCCTCGGTAACGATGTTGCCCGACGCGCCCGGCGCGAACGGACAACCGCCCAGCCCGCCCAGCGACGCATCGAGCGTCGTGATGCCCTCGTCCAGACCCGCCAAGGCGTTGGCCAGACCCAGTCCGCGGGTGTTGTGGAGATGCAGCGTGGTCAGCGCATCGCCGACCGCGTCCCTTACCTTCCTCACCAGCCGCCTGACCTGCGCCGGATCGGCATAGCCGGTTGTGTCGCTCAGGCTGAATTCGCGCACACCCGCTTCATAGGCGGCGGCGGCGAGGCGAACCACTTGTTCCTCGGGGATCGCGCCTTCCAGCGTGCAGCCGAAAGCGGTGGACAGGCCGACCGCGAAGTGCACGCCAGCGTCATGCGCCATCGCCGCGACCTTGGCGATTTCGGCGAGCATCTCCGTGTGTGATTTGCGCACATTGTTCAGGCTGTGCGTTTCGGACATCGAAAACGGGATCGACATGCCGTGGACCCCGGCAGCGACCGCGCGTGCGGCGCCCTTGGCATTGGGCACCAAGGCGACGACGTTGAGGCCCGGCAGCGTCTTGGCAAAGGCAACGATTTCTGCGGTGTCGGCCATTTGCGGCAGAAGCGACGGTGGCACGAAGCTGCCGACTTCGATTTCGCGCACGCCGGCGGCAGCCTCCGCTGCGATCCAGCGCTTTTTCGCTTCGGTCGGCATGACACGATCGATCGATTGCAGTCCGTCGCGCGGACCGACTTCGGAGATCAGGATCATGACGCGTGCTCCAGATAGACCCATGGTCGCGCCATGCGGTCGCGCTGAGTCCATGATGTGATGGCCGCTTGATGCTTGAGCGTCAGGTCGATCGCTTCCAACCCTTCGAGCAGCATCGTTTTGGACTCGGCGTCGATCTCGAACGGCCAATCCTGGCCGACCGCGCCGACGTTTTGTGCGGAGAGGTCGATGGTCGCTTCTTGCCCGGCGACTTCAGCAATCGCCGCCGCATCCAGCGCCACGGGCAGCAGGCCGTTGCGGACACAATTGTTACGAAAGATCGGTGCAAAACTTTCGGCAATCACTGCGCGGATGCCCCATCCGGCTAGCGCCCACACCGCATGTTCGCGGCTCGACCCGCAGCCGAAATTGGCCCCGGTGACGAGAATCCGGGCATCGGCAAATTCGGGGCGATTGAGCACGAATTCGGGATGCGGCTGACGGCCTTGTTGATAACGCCAGGGCGCGAACAGGCCGTCGGCGAGGCCGGTACGCCCTGTCGACTTCATCTCACGCGACGGGATAATCGTGTCGGTGTCGATATTGTCGCGGAGCAGCGGCGCAGCGAGCGAGGTCAGGCGCGTGAACGGCGTCATCCGGCGATTTTTCGCGGATCGGCGATGGCCCCGGCGATGGCGCTGGCGGCGACGGTTGCGGGACTGGCGATATGCGTGCGGATGCCCGGCCCCTGACGCCCCTCAAAATTCCGGTTGGTGGAGGAGATCACGCGGCTGCCGGGCGCAAAACCTTCGCCGCCGGCATAGAAACACAGCGAACAGCCGCTGTCGCGCCATTCGAAACCGGCGCGGGTGAAGATCTTGTCGAGCCCCTCGGCTTCGGCGGCACGCTTGACGGCGCGACTGCCGGGCACGGCCAAGGCGACAACACCCGCTGCGATATGTTTGCCGTCGAGAATGGTTGCAGCGGCGCGCAGATCGGACAGGCGCGCATTGGTGCAGCTGCCGAGAAACGCCGCAGCGATTGGCGTATGCTCGATCCGGTCGCCCGGCGTCAGGCCGACATAATCGTGTGCACGCCCCGGTCCGTGTGGCACGATCGCATCGATCGGGATGCTGTGTTCGGGGCTGGTGCCCCAGCTGACCATCGGTGCGATGCCGTTGGCGTCGATGACGATCTCGGTGTCGAACTGCGCATCGGCGTCGCTGTATAAATCCGACCAGTCGGGCAGCGGATCGGGCGCGTAACGTCTCCCCGCGAGATAGTCGCATGCCACAGTGTCAGGCGCCATGATCGCGCCGACTGCGGCGAATTCGGTCGCCATGTTGCACAGGGTCATGCGCGCTTCCATGTCGAGCGCCGACACCGCCTCGCCGGCGAACTCGACGACATGGCCCGATCCGCCGCCCGCACCGTGCTTGGTGAGCAGAAAAAGCGCCATGTCCTTGGCGGTGACCCCGGGCTGCAGCGCGCCGGTGAAGGTGATCCGCATTGTACGCGGCCGCTGTATCCGGAGCGTGCCGGTGACCATAGCATGCTCGGCTTCGCTGCTGCCGATGCCCCACGCGAACGCCCCGAACGCGCCCTGCGTACAGGTGTGGCTGTCGGGCGCGACCAGCGTCAGGCCGGGCAGCACGATGCCGAGTTCGGGCGAAATGACATGCGTAATGCCCTGATCGGGGTCATCGACGTCGAACAAGGTGATGCCTGCCGTCTCTGCCGCAGCCCGCGTTTCGGTGATGAACGCGCTGCCGCCCGGGACTTCGGTCGCGTCGCCCGAACGGTCTCGCGTCGAGACGATATGGTCCATCACCGCAAACACGCGCGCCGGGTCGGCGACGCTGCGCCCTGCCGCCGCCATCGACTTGAGTGCCGCCGCCCCGGTGCGTTCGTGAAGGAACACCCGATCAATGGCGAGCAGCGCCGCGCCGTCGCCCAGATCGGCGACGACGTGCGCATCCCAGATCTTGGCGAACAGGGTTTTAGCCAGTTTGTCCCTCCAGCGACCGCCAGTCGCGCGTCACGAACTTTTCCTGAATAGCCGTGCGCGTCTCCAGCATCCCGTTGCGAATCCAGTGCCAGGTGCGACAGCGATTATGACCGTCGTCGGCAATCTGGATCTGTTCATAGAGATATAGCGAGGGATCGCCCTGTCGCTGCCAATACAGCATTACCGTACGGTTATATTCGTCGAGCGGCACTTCGGCGGCCCAACCCTTGATCAGATCATTGTCCCACCACACGCGCTTGTCGCGATATTCGGCGGGAAATTCGCGGACCTCGGTGCGCCCGTCGGCCCAGGTGTAATAATTGGTCTGGTGATAGAGATGCGGGCCACTGTCCGGAAAGCGGCAGAACAAGCGCGATTTGTGCTCGTCGATCTTCTCATTCGCAGCGTTGAAATAGGTGTAGATGCCGTCCCACACGCCTTCGTGCCGCGCGAGCAGTGGCATGTCCTCGCGAATTCCCATGGTCAGCATCCTCCCTGTTGTCTGGCAATATGAAAGGCTTTCGCCGCGTGTGCCCGCAGAATGGATAGAGTGTCGCGGGCCAGCGCGTCGGGGTCGAGTGTCGCGGCATCGATCGGGCGCTCATGTCGTGCATTAGCGGCATACCACGGATCGAACAGTGCGCGGGCGCGGGCGATACCCCACGCACGCGCCAGATGACTGCCAAAGCGGTCGGGGGTGAAATCGGGATAGAGCTTGTCCGGACCGCCTCTGGGTAACGGTTCGAGCGTGACCGGTCGGTCAAGCGCATCGATTACCGCTTGCCACGGTGCCCATGTCTCAGGCGCGGTACCCGGCCAATCGTCCGACAGTCCAAAGCCTGGCAAATCGACATGCGCGCCCCGCCAGTGCAACTGGCCGTCAAAGTCAGTGGTGGTGACGGTCACAAACCCTTCGTCCTCCGCTTGTGCGAGGACGGGACACGATCCCTGCGCCAGTTCGGCGAGGAAGGCTAAGCTGGCCGCTTGCTGGTCCGCCGGGGTCGCGACCTTGCGCGCGAGCCAGGACGCCGGGAGCAGGCCCAGTCGATCGATATGCGCCTGCAGCGGATCGCCATCATAAGCGGTGATCAAAACCGGCGGCGTCACGCTGTCGGGTGTTGGGACATCGCGCGGCGCGCTGAGCACGGCACCATAGCCGGCGCGATAAGCATCTCCCGCCGCGAGCATGTCCATCACCGTGTCGTTCACCTTCACCGGATCGTCATGAGCCCCGCTCAACCGCGTCGCATCGCGCACGTCAAACCACGGAAAGACCCAGCTCTGTTCGAGGATGCGGTTCCACAGCCAGGTCAAATGCTCGCCATAAGCGGTGGGCTGGAATGGCGGCAGATAGGATTCGGCGAACACCCGCATTTCATCGTCCGTCCAAACCGCATAGCCGCCGACTGCAAGACCGTGGAACCGGTCGGGGTGCCGCTTCAGCGCCGCGACCAGGATGATCCCGCCCGAATGGAAGCCGTAGGCGGCGACCTTGTCGAGACCCAGCGCGTCGAGGGTCGCGACCAAGGCATCGGCGAAATCGTCGATATCGGGGGTGCCGGGCAGCGCATCGGATTGTCCGAACCCCGGAGTATCGAGCGCAAGGCAGGTGAACTGCGTGCCCCATTGGCGCATCAACGGCGCATATTCGGCCGAGGAGCGCGGGCTTTGATGAATCATGATCAGCGGCGGTCCGTCGCCACAGCGCCGGTAATGGACGCGGCGGGTGCCGACATCGACGAAATGGCGTGTAATCTGCATACCGCTAATTTGTCCGGACAAATTCATCTCGACAACCCCAAATCGTCGCGGCACAGTCACAATATGCTTGGAACCCGCATGATCGCCGATGACCGCACGGCACGCCAGATTTTCGACGACACGATGGCCAATCCCGCGCGCGCCAAATTCGGCATGGGCGAAAAGCTGGCGATCGTGAACGTCGATTTCCAGCGGGCTTATACCGACATCCATGCCTTCAAGACGGCTTACGAAACCGACCCGCGTCAGATCGAGCATGTCAACACGATCAGCCGCCTCGCTCGTGCCAAGGGCATGCCGGTCATCTGGACGCATGTCGGCTATATGGCGGGTGGCGAGGATGCCGGCGTGTGGGGGACGCGGACGAACACGCCCGACAGCCTGCAAAATATTCAAATCGGCTCCGAGCGCTGGGATTTCGACCCGCGCTGCGAGATCGATAAGACGCAGGATGCGATCTACACCAAACGCATGCCGTCGGCGTTCTTCGAGACGCCGCTGGCGTCGTGGCTGGTGTGGCACAAGGTCGACACGGTGATCGTCACCGGCGGCAGCACATCGGGCTGCGTTCGGGCGACGGCAATCGACAGCGTGAGTCACGGTTACCGCACGATCGTCCCGATCGAATGTGTCGCCGACAAGCATGAGAGCTATCATTTCGCGAACCTGACCGATCTTCAGTTGAAATATGCGGATGTCGAGCCGGTCCAAGTGGTGATCGACTGGATGGAGGCCCGGTGAAATCCGACCCGGACCTGTATGCTTTCTCGCCTTATCGCGACCGGCCACGGATCACCTGGCCCGGCGGCAAACAAGTCGCGGTGTGGGTCGCGCCCAACCTCGAATATTACGAGATTGATCCGCCCGCGCACCCGCGGCGCAAGGCGTGGACCAAACCGCATCCCGATGTCGTCGGCTATAGCCACCGCGATCACAGCAACCGCGTGTCGCACTGGCGCATGGCCGACGTGATGACGCGCCACGGCTTTCCGGGTTCGGTCAGCCTGTCGGTCGCGCTGTGCCAGCATCACCCGGCTGTCGTCGCCGATGGCGTCGCGCGAGGCTGGGAGTATTTCAGCCATGGCATCTATAACACCCGCTACGCGTACGACATGTCCGAAGCGCAGGAACGCGCGATCATCGAGGATTCGATCCGCACCGTCCGTGATGCGACCGACCAGAAGATCCGCGGCTGGCTCGCACCCGCGCTGACGCACACCGAAAATACCCTCAATCTGATCGCCGAATACGGCTTGGATTACACCTGCGACCTGTATCACGACGATCAGCCGACGCGCATCGCCACGAAGTCCGGCGACCTGATTTCGATGCCGTACAGTCTCGAGGTGAACGACCATTACGGTTTCTTCGTCTATAATATGAGCCCGCGCGATTATGCCGACACGCTGGTGCGCCAGTTCCGCCGGCTGGCGGACGAGGGCGGCACGGTGATGTGTATTCCGCTGCACGCCTATCTGATCGGCCAGCCGCATCGCATCGGCCCGTTTGCCGAGGCGCTCCATGAAATAGCCGCGGACGGACGGGCGTGGGCGACGACTGCGGGCGAGATCGCCGATGCATGGAGGGCCCAACAATGACGCGCGCAATGGCAAGTCGCACGATCATCTTCGGGATCGTCTTTTGGTTTTTGGCGGCGCAGTTCGTCCACTTTTTCCCGCAATTGTTCGATCGAGGGTGGCAGCAGATGGCGGTCTATGCGGCCGTCATTCCATTGAGCTGGGCAAGTGTGCCGTTGGCACTGGCCATCGCGCGCGCTCCAAAGCTGCTGGCCGTCGAAATCGTTGCGATCGGCACGGCGGCGGCAGCGCTGTTCGACGGGATCGCCATCGCCTGGGCGCCGCACCTCTACGCAGGCCTGTCCAATATGACGCAGATGGGCGCGGCGATGATTCTGTGGGGCGTCGGCTGGCTGCTGGTCTTTGCGCTGTGGGCCAAGGCGCGCGGATGACGCTCGACGCCGCCTATCTCGACTATCCACGCCGGCGCGAAGGCTATGATCACGACCTTTATCCTTGGTCGGCGCTCAAAGACCGCGCGCCGGTGTATTGGCCTGGCGGCGCGGCGGTGGCGGTATGGCTGTGCGTCAGTCTGGAATATTTCCCGCTGACACCCGTCGACACGCCGTTCCGGGCACCGGGGCATATGCAGACGCCCTATCCCGACTACCGCCATTACACTGCGCGCGAATACGGCACGCGGATCGGCTTTTACCGGTTGCTCGATGCATTCGCGAAGGCGGGTATCCGCGCGAGCATCGCTTGCAACAGCGCGATTGCCGAGCGTTACCCACAAATCATCGCCGACATTGTGGCCGGTGGTCACGAGATCATCGCGCATTCGACCGACATGAACGGCACCATCGCCAGCGGGATGCCGGAAGCGGACGAATGCGCTCTGATCGCAACGTCGCTCGACACCCTTGAACGCATCGGCGGCAAACGCCCGCGGGGCTGGCTGTCGATCGCGCGCAGCGAAAGCTGGAACACGCCGCGCCTGCTTTGCGAAGCGGGCGTCGATTACACGTGCGACTGGGTCAATGACGAGCTGCCCTATCGCTTCACCAACGGCCTGATCGACCTGCCGCTCAATCACGAATTGAGCGACCGCCAGATCGTCGCCACGCAGCAGCAATCGGCAGACAGTTATGCGCAGTCGATCAATGACGCGTTCGACTGGTTGAACGGCGAGGCGGCGCGTGAGCGCGGTGGACGGATGCTGCCACTGCATGTGACGCCATACATCATGGGCCTGCCGTACCGCATCGGCGCGCTCGAAACGCTGCTCGCCGATCTGAAAGCAAAGGGTGCCTGGTTCGCGACGGGCGCGGAGGTCGTCGACGCGTGGGAGGCGCAGCAATGAAGGTGCGCAACCCGCGCACCGGGGCGCTGGATTACGAGATCGCGCCGCTCGGCGATGGTGCGCTGCGCGCTGTCGAACAGGACTTGCGCGGACGGCAGCGCGCTTGGGCAGCACTGCCGTTTCAACAGCGCGCCGGTGTGCTCGAGGCATTTGCATCAGCAATCGAGGCGCAGGCAACGGCTATCGCGGGAGCACTCGAAATCGATACCGGGCGCCGTGCCATCAGTCGGATCGAAGTCACCGCGAGCATCGCCGCCATCCGCCGCTGGGCCGGGCGCGCGGAGGGTGTCGTGACCGGCGCGTATCCCGCCGCGGCGGCGACCAGTGTGCCCGGCATCACGGCCCGCACGCGGTTGATCCCCTATCCGTTGGTCGGGGTGATCAGTCCGTGGAATTTCCCGCTGACGCTGGCGCTGATCGACGCGATCCCCGCGCTGGCTGCGGGATGTGCGGTGATCGTCAAGCCGAGCGAGGTGACCCCGCGGTTCATCGCTCCGTTGATCGCGGCGATCCCCGCCGAACTGCCGTTGGCGGTGATCGAGGGGGACGGCAAAACCGGCGAAGCGTTGGTTCCGCTGGTCAACTATATCGCCTTTACCGGCAGCGTAACGACGGGGCGCAAGGTCGCGGCGGCGGCGGCGCACGCCATGATTCCGGCGAGCCTCGAACTGGGCGGCAAGGACGCGATGATCGTCCTCGCCAGCGCCGATCCGGTTCGCGCCGCTGAGGTCGCGCTGCGCGCGTCGATCGTCAATTCGGGTCAAGCGTGCCAGTCGATCGAGCGAGTCTATGTCGCGCGCGCGATTGCCGAAGCGTTCCTGACCGCGTTGACCGAGCAAGCGGCGGCGGTGCGGCTTAATGATGTGGACATCGGTCAAGGCGACATCGGCCCATTCATCTTCGAACAACAGGCCACGATCGTCCAGGCGCAACTGGACGACGCGCTGGCGCAAGGAGCAACAATTCACACAGGTGGGCGTGTCGAAACGCTGGGCGGTGGCCTGTATTTGCGGCCGACTGTGGTCAGCGGCGTGACGCCCGACATGGCGTTGATGCGCGAGGAAACGTTCGGGCCGGTGGTGCCGGTGACGCTGTTCGGTACTATCGACGAGGCGGTTGAACTGGCCAATTCCGGCGACTTCGGTCTGTCTGCAGCAGTGCTGGCGGGAACGGCGGAGGAGGCCGAGGCGGTCGGCGAACGACTTTGCGCCGGCGGCATCTCGATCAACGACGGGTCGCTCACCGCCTTTGTTTGGGAGGCTGAGAAATCGAGTTTTGGAACGTCGGGGCTCGGTGCCAGCCGGATGGGTGACAGCGGCATCCTGCGCTTCTTCCGGCGGCAGGCGATCATTCGCCAGACCGACCGTCCGCTGCCGATCGCCGCTTATGCCGAGGATGCCCCACGATGACCAGTTTTGCCGACGCCATGCCCGAAATGCTGCGCCACGAAGGCGAGTGGGAGGGCGTGTACCGTCATGTCGATCGCGATTTCACGCTGATCGATGAACACGGTATGTGGACGCGCTGCGAGTTCCCGCGCGTCGGGCCTTATGCCTATATCCAGCACAACCGGCTGACGTGGGCCGATGGGCGAACCGAGGAACGGTCGTTCCCCGGCATCTATCGCGACGGTCTGTTGTGGTGGGACACGGACCGATTTTCGGGCTTTGGCTGGGAAATGCATGGCGTCGTCATGCTGCATCTCGACCGCAAGGATGTGCCCGACGCGCATTTCACCGAAATGATCGAGCTGTCGGCGGACGGCAACAGCCGGTCGCGGACCTGGCAATGGTTTCAGGACGGATTGCCCGTACGCCGGACCCTGTGTGACGAATGGAGGACCTCCTGATGTTTAGCCTCCTGATCGGACTGGCCGCCGCCACTGCGTCACCCGGGGTGACCAAACCAACCGAGCGTGTGCCAACCGACGTGCGGCGCGTCACGTTAATCGTGCGCGACATGGAACGCTCGCTAAAGCTGTATCGAGACGTGGTCGGCCTCAAGGTCAATTACGACACGGTGGTCACGACTTCGGGCGTCGCGCTGCCCGCTGGCAAACCGGGTGCCAAGGCGCGGCTCGTGCTGCTCAATTCGAATGACCCGTTCGTCGGCTGGGTCGGGCTGATGCAATGGGTCGATACGCCGCTCGACGGGCCGGCCGATTATCCCAAACGCATGACGTTCGGCGGAACGGTGATCGTGATGAATACCGACGATGTCGAAGGGCGTTGTGCCGCGGCGGCGAAGGTCCCCGGCGTGACCATGACCGCGCAGCCGCGGATGCAGGAATATCCCGGACGCAACGGCGCGCCGCCGATTCATGTGAAGGGCTGCAACTTCTTCGATCCCGACGGTATACTGATAGAGATGAACCAGTTGCTGAAGTGAGCTAGAGGTCGCGCAGTTCGCGACTGACCTCTTCGACTGGTTTTTCGTCGACCGCCATCGCGTCCATCGCCTGCGTCACGCCGCGCATGATGCGGGCGATATAGGCGCGGGTTTCCAAACCGCGCTCGCGCGCCGTTGCGGCGTCGGGGCTATAGGCCTCGATGTCGTCACGGCTGAGCGTGCCGTTGGTCGCCAGCAGCCGTTCGACGGTATCATGACGCTGCCTAAGCACCGACACCTCCGCGGCGAGCGCCAGCACGATCGACATCAGCCGATCGGTCGCGGGATCGTCGAAATAGTCGGGCCGCTTGCCCTTGGCACGCTTGACCGAGGCGGCGACCCAATCAAGGTCATCGCTCATGCGGACTTCCATGCCCCATAAGCGTTCCATACCGCCGCGCGGCCATGATCTTCGGCGCCCTCATCCTGGCGCGGAAATATGCTCTCATCGACGACGGCGCGTACGCCGGTCACAAACAGGCTGTCCCGGGCGAAACCGGCATCGTGCATGATCCCCTTGAGGTCGAGCGCGTGCATCGCCGACCAGAACGGCTCGTTGTTGTTGAAAGCATCCCAATCGCGGATGAACTGTTCGTAGAGCGGCATTGCGTCCGAATATTGCGGCTGTTCGAGGTGCAGCATCAGTCCACCCGGTGCCAGCACCCGAAACCCTTCGCGGATGACGCGCGGCAAGGCGGTGCCTGACAATTCATGCAGGTACATCGTCGTCTGCACCCAGTCGAAATGCCCGTCGGGGAAGCGCGCCATGTCCTCCGCATTCATCTGCACGAAGCGGAGGTTGATTGCGCCCAGCGCCTGCGCGCGGGCATGGCCATAGCGTAGGGAGGGCGCGGCGGTGTCGATCGCCACCACTTCGGTATCGGGAAAGGCCAGCGCCAGCGGCACGATGTTATGGCCGATGGTGCTGCCGAGATCGAGGATCCGGCGCGGACTCCAGCCGGGGCGTTCGCGCCTGATCCAGTCGACCAGAGCCTGTCCGCCGCCGTCGCTCAACGCGCCCAGCCCGCCCGCCGTGGTAGCGAACAGCCCGCTATCGTAATTGGCCCCGGCCGAGACATCGCCCGGGCGTTCCTCGCCATGATAGCTGCCCGGCATGCAGTGAATATCGACCGCGCGCTGGTACCGCGGCACGTCGACCGACGGGTCGAGTTCGAGCGTCGCCTTGTTCGCGTTGAACGACGACGCCTTGGCATCGAGCGCGTCGATCTGACGCAGCACCATCTGCCGCCCGTTTTGCTGGCGCATCTCCATCGAATTGCGTTTGAGGCCCGACCAGAAACGGTGCCATGGGTCCTTGTTCATCGCACGGCGAATTTCAAAGCGGTCGGCGGGCAGGCGGCCCTGTTCGCGCTCGATCGCCGGCAGGACGCGGGTTTCATAGGCGCGCGCATTTCCCGCACCGATCGTGCCGCTGAGATATTTATTGAAGTTCGCCAAGAAATCGAACCGTGCCGCCTCATCATGGCTGGGCGTCGGAAACATCGCGTGGCGTTCAACCGCCGTGTAAGGCGGGGCGGGGTCTTCGCTCATATCAAGCCCTCCTTGGCGAGGCGGGAAATTATCGATTCCTGCGTCTCGATAAAATGCGCGCGGTCCGGTACGCGCGCAATATCGCCGTCGAGCAGCGACCCGGCGGGATGAACCGTCGCGGCGGCATAGGCGGCGGCGAAAACCTCGGTGCGTTGGCGCGCCAGATAATTGGTCATTCCGGGTTTGCGCCGCGCGGTGCGGAGCCCGTCTAAGTCGATATCGGCGAAGGCGGTGTAGGTTTCGCCGGCGCCCGCTTCGGCCAGCACCTGCCCTTTCCAATCCACGACCATCGAATTGCCATCGGCGCTGGCATAGCCATCAATCCCGGCAGTGTTGGCGCTGACGACATAAGCGAGGTTTTCGAATGCGCGCGCTTGCTTCGCGATCATCTTGTGCGTGCGTCGAGGCCCGCCAATCTCGGACGAGCTGTGCACGAAGATCTCCGCACCGCGCAACGCATGGGCCCGCGCGATTTCGGGGTAGAGAATTTCCTCGGAGGCGATTGCTGCGAGGTTGCCGATTTCGGTCCGCGCTACCGGAAACACCCCGTCGAGGCCGTAAATGTCGAGATATTTCGACCACACATCGTGCGGCGTTGGCGCGAACATCGAATTGATCCGGCGATACCGCAGCACGATTTCGCCCGACGGTGCAACGATGAACGAGGTCTGGAAGTATAATCCGGGGAAATGCGGATCGCGCTCATACGCATTCCCGGCGAGGAAGAGGTTCAAATCCTGCGCGGCCTTGCCCAGCGCGTCATACTCGGGGCCGCGCATGTCCCAGGCGGCGACTTCCGCGAACGCACTAATGCCGGTGCGGATAGGATAGGATGTGAAGAGATATTCGGGAAGAACGGCGAGCCGCACGGGTGCGCCGCCATATTGGGTGATGAACGCCGTCGCGCCGCGAATCTGCCCGGTTACATCGGTCAGATGGCGCAGCATCGACTCACGCTGGGTATCGCGCGTCGCCCCCGGCGCAACGCTCCGCGCGGTCATCTGCATCGCGACCGCAGCGTAAGTCACAGCCCGAGCGCGCCCGGGTTCATTCGGCCATCGGGATCGAGTGCCGCTTTCAACGCTTCGAGGATCGTCCACGCGCGCGGATCGTGGCCGGCTTTGAGCGGATAGGTGCGACCGATCTGAAAATGCATCCCGCCTTGCTGCCCGAAAATGCCGATGATTGCGCCACGCAAACGTTCGACCAGCGCGCGTGCCTCGGGATTGTCGGCGAACTCGGTCAGTTTGGCGAGGTGCCCGGGTTCGATGCTGCGGCGATGCAACTCGCCCCAAGCACCGGGCCAATAGAATACCGGTTCGATCAGGAACGCCGTCGTCGCGACCGTCAGGAACATATAGCCCGCGCCGACCTCCAGCCGCTCCATCTCGCTGTGATTGGCTTCGAACAATGCGGTGATCGCGTCAATCGTCGACAGCGCCTTGGAATGACGGACGATGCCGTGGATGGGCACCCAGCGCTCACCATTGGGGCCGAGCATCGAATTGACCGGCGGGAACGGATTGGCGCGAAGTATCTTGGGGATGGTGTTTTCGACGGGACGGCCGCCTTGGGCCGCACAAATCCCGGCGATGCGCCGCATCCGTTCATCGGCTTCGGTCTGGGTCAGCCCTTCGGCGACGAAGTGCATCGAAAAGGCGGCATCGTCGAGGAACGAGCGCCCGGCGGCGACGACTTTTGCGCCCTCTTTGACCGCGCGCCAGAAGCCGCCCTGCGCCTTCATCATCTTGACCAAAGCTCCGGCATCGGCGGCAAGGCTGTCGCGCTTCATGCGCTGTGCCTGGAGGAACGGGTCGAAGCCGAAACTTTCGGTCGCCAGTTCCTGCCTTGCGACTTCGCTGGCCGCAGCGGCAAAGGCGGCAGGGGCGTCGAACGCGAAGCTGCCATAAGCCAGGGCTTCGGCCTCGCGGATCAACGGCAAGGTGATGTGCGCCTTGATGCCGAATGCGCCCGCATCGCTGGCAAACAGGCCGGTGAGGTCGGGGCCATAGGGGCGCAGGAAGCCGTTGCCCGTGCGGATCACCGCGCCATCGGCCAACACCATGTCGAAGCTCAACGCGCTGCCGGCGATCGTGCCGCGCCCGGCACCCCAGAACAGCCCGTTCTGGCTCATCCCGCCGCCGACGCTGGCCTTGATGCCCGAAAGCGTCCCCCATAACGGCGTGCGCAACCCCTTGGGATGCAACGCCTCGTACAGGGCTCCCCAGCTGCAGCCGGCCTCGACCGTCACCGTCATATCGGTCTCATCGATCGACAGGATGCGGTCCATGCGGCCGAGATCGACGATCAGCGCGCCCGCGTCGCTCGCGACATAGCCCGAGGTGTAGCTCATCCCGCCGCCGCGCGGGATGATCGTCAAGCCGTCTTGCGCCGCGGCTTTCAGGCCTGCGCTCAGTTCATCGATATTGGCGGGCCGCAACACCGCCGCCGGGCGCGGCCCTTGCGTGAAAACGTCCTGCGCGTAAAAATCGCGCTCGGCGTCGTCGCGGATCAGCGACGCGGGCGGCAGGTCGTCAAGCGCGCTCGCCATGCAAGTCCTCCGACGGCGGATAGCGACCCAAAGCCAGCAGCAGCGCGCCGCCCGCAATAAACATGAACACCGCCGCAAACAGGATCGCGTCGTAACTGCCGGTCCGGTCGCGCACCACACCATAGATGATCGGCGAAATCGCGCTGCCGATCCCGAACGGCATATACAACATGCCGTAGATGCGCCCGTAATGCGCCATACCGAAATAGCGCGCGGCCATGAAGGCGATGACGTCGCTTTCCGTCCCCGCCGCCAGTCCGAGCAGGAACCCGCCGGTCATGACGATGCCAAGGCTGCTGCCCGTACCGCTCAGCAAATAACAGGCCAGCGCTGGCATCAGCATTACGGGGAACGCCACGCCGGGCGCCCAGAAGCGGTCGAACAACAGTCCGACGACCAGCCGCCCGGTGAGGATGCCCAAAGCGACCACGCCCAACGTACTCGCCGCCGCCTGCGGGCTGAAGCCGTGCAAGGCGACGATCTGCGCCATGTGGATATGCGCGCCGCCATAAGCGGTGGCGATGATCAGGATCGACGCGAACAGGATCCAGAAATGTCGTCCACCGGCGGCCTGGCGCAGGGTCAGCCCGACGAGCGCGCCGCTCGCGTCGGCAACCCCTGCTGGTCGCTCATCGGGACGCGGCTCGCAGAACCATAGCAAGGCGACGGGCAGAGCGATCAACAGCGGGAATAAGGCAGCGACCGGGAAGGCGATGCGCCAATTTCCGTAAGCCGAGATCGCCCGCGTCACGACCTGCGGCACGATCATGGCCGAGATGCTGGTGCCGATCAGCATCAGACCCAGCGCCAGCCCGCGGTTCTTCTGGAACCACATGCTGACCGCGCGGCTCCACGTGACGGGCGTCGAGCCGATTCCGACCAGGCCGAGCACCGCCCATAAAATATACCAGCCGCCCAGCGAGGGAGGCATGAACCAGAACGCAGCAAAAGCGATGGCAAATGCGATCGTCGAGCCGATCGCAACGCGCCGCACGCCATACCGGTCGGCCATCCCGCCGAACACCGGCGCCAGGAAGCTGGCGATCAGCCCGAAGATCGTGACGCCCGCCGCGGCCTGTGCGAAGTCCCAGCCGAATTCAGCATGGACCGGACCCAGTACAAGCGGCAGCACGTTAAACGGGATCGGCGACGCGCCACAAGCGGTGCCGATCAGCGCCGCGGTCAGCGGTTTCCAACCCCGGCGAAATTCGCTCACCGCTGAAACTCCGCCAGTTCGAGCACCGAATCCATATAGCCGCTCACCTCACCCCGAACGTAGATGAATTCGCCGTCGCGCGTCAGCCACATGTCATATTCGGGGTGATTGTTCGTCAATCCGACAAAGCGGATGCGGTAACAGTCGAATGTGCCTGCGGGCACCGTAATCGTCTCGTCGCCGACATAGCTGAGGCCCGACCCGCTGGTGTGGATGAACGGGCCGGTCGCGCCGAAATGATGCAGCGAATGGATCAAATTGCGACCGAAGAATTGGGTATGCCCCGGCCCTTTGTCGTACGGAAATGTTGCACCCAGCCAGCCGTCGCCCTGCACGGCATGGACCCCGAACCCGCGCGTCGGGCGCGTGATCGGGAAACGCTGGCTGATCCGCCCGCTATCGACGCTCCAGCTTTCGCACTCGGCTTCCGTGTCGGTGAAGCGGAACCAGCCGCTGCCGGTCACCGCGCCCTTGTTCATGATGCGCACGAAGGCGTCGTGCGGGTGGAAATCGGGATGCACCGACAGGATGTTGTCGCGGACGACATCATCGTCCCCGAACCTCATCTCGCAATGCGCCTGGAACACGCGGAGACCGTCGGCCCCGCGCGTGATCGACCAATCCTCGAAACCCCACACCCGCCCGTCGGCGCGGGCCTTGTACTCGACGCGCCCGCGCATGCGGGGGATGGAGGTGAACGGCATCAGAAGTTGATGCGTCCGCGGACCATCCACATCATTGGCTGGTTGAGATAGCTGTAGTTCGACAGCGCCGACTGGATGAAGCTTTCGCTCAGGCAATTGGTGCATTCGACCGACAACGCCCAGCGTTTTTCGGGTCCGTTGAGCGTCAGCCCGGCATTGACCAGCCACGCGGCGTCGGATTGCGAGCCGGTGATGAACGCGCCGTTGCCATTGGGGTTGGCGGGAAACGTCCCGTTGGTTCCGGTCACCGCCCCATTGTACAGCGACAAGTTGGCGATCGCGACTTCCTGTTTCGAATGGTACGAGCCGTTGATCGAGGGCACGAGGCTGTAATTGCCGAGTTTGGCCTCGTAGCTGCCGCCGATGGCGAGGCTGATTTTCGGCGTTCGTACCGGTGTCGCGATTTGTCCGTCTGCGGTAACGATGCCTGCCGCGCAAGCCGTGATCGACGGTTGCGTCGCGGGCGTGTTCGGGCCTGTTGCGACTTTGCCCGCCGCCAGCGCCGCGCGGCAATCGGCGAGCTGCCCTTCGACTGAGCGGATGCCGTATTTGTCATAGGCCGGGCGCCCGGTGGGCACGCGATACTTGTCATCCTGATAGCCGACATTGGCGTAGAGGTTTAATCCCTGCGTTGGGACGACAGTGAACTCCGCCTCCAGCCCGGTGTTGCGGTAGTTGGCGAAATTGCGCGTCAGGAAAGTCAGCGCGCCGGTCGTCGGATTGAGCAGGCCCGCAAGGATCTGCAGGTCGCTGACATCCAGCCGGAACGCGGTCAGGTTCGCGCGGACGCGGTGATTGAAGAATTCGGATTTGACGCCGACTTCGTAGCTCCACACTTTTTCCGGATCGAATGGCAGGAACTGGCTCGGCGCGGTCGCACGCGCGTTCCAGCCGCCCGATTTGAACCCGCGCGTCGCACTGGCGAATAGCAGGATATCGCGGTCGGGCTTGTAATTGATGGCGAAGCGCGGCGTCCACAATTTGGCGCGCTGAACCGTCGGGATGATTTGCGGCGTCAGCACCGTCGTCCCGTTGGCGGGGACGATCAGCGTCGAATTGTCGAGGCATGTCGCCTCCAGCGTACCGTCGTTACACGACGCGCGATTGTCGCTGAGCTTCAGCGTCTTCTTTTCGTCGGTGTAACGAACGCCCGCCGTCACCTTGAACTGGTCGGTGATGTTCCAATCGACTTGGGCGTAACCCGCCAACGCCCGGGTCTTGTTGCGGACCAAGCGATCGCCGAGCAGCAACGTCGTCGCCGGAGAGATGCTGAACAAATCGGCCAAGTCGGTCTTGTTGCGCTCATCGAGATAATAGCCGCCGGCAACGTAATCGAACGGACCGACCGATCCGTTCAGCTTCACCTCCTGCGTGAACTGGTCGTGATGACCGTCATTGGCGATCGTAAACCCGCCACGGGCATAACCCTGCACCGTTGGGAACGGCGTGGTGATCGATGGCCCGCCGCGTCCGTCGAAAAAGTCATAGGCGAATTGCTGGACCAGGCTGACATATCCGGTGATCAGCGACAGCGTGGTCTTGTCCGCAATGCCGATCGACAGGTTTGATGTGATGATGTCGCTCGCCGCTCGTTGGCCGAGGCCGTAATTTGCCTTGCGTCCCGTAACCACGACCGGCGCAAACTGGTTGAGCCCTTTCGCCTTGCGCAATCCGGTGGTGACGAAGCGTCCATCGCAGTCTGTCGGATTCTTTGGATTGCAATCGAAGTTCAGGATATTGTCGCCTTCGCTGACGACATGCATGTATGCGGCATTCCAGTGAACATCGGGTGACAGGTCGCCGCGAATGCCGACCCGTGCGCCCCAGCCGTTATCGTCGTTGAGCCGCTCGCCGGTGGTGACGTTCTTGGCATAGCCACGATCATGCTGACCATAGCCCGATACCTTAATCGCAAAGCCCGGCGCAATCGGCAGATCGATCGACGCGCGTCCGGCGACTTTGCTGTAGCGGCCATAACCCAGTTCGGCGAAACCCTTCACCTCGTCGCCGGGCTTGGCCATGATCACGTTGATCGCGCCACCAGTGGTGTTGCGCCCGAACAAAGTGCCCTGCGGCCCGCGCAGAACCTCGACCCGCTCGACGTCGAACAGCGACAGGTTGTTGGCATTCTGGCGCGAGAGGTAAATGTCGTCGACATAGGTGCCGACCGGCGGATCGAAGGTCGCAATCGTCTCGGTCGAACCAAGACCGCGCAGGAAGTAGGCATTGGCCGAGCCGATGCCGGTATTGTTCTGCGCGACGAGATTGGGGACGAACTGGCCGATCTGCAGCGTGTTCGAAATACCTTGGGTGCGTAGCTGGTCGGCGGAGAACGCGGAGATCGCGATCGGCACATCCTGGATGCGCTCCGCACGGCGTTGCGCCGTCACGACGATGTCGGTGACGCCATCGCCCGGCCGCGTCTCGTCGGCGGACGTACTGCTCGCCGTATCCTGCGCCTGAGCCGGAGCCGAAATTGCCAGCGCCAGTGCCGCGCCGCATAGCCAGTCAACCCTGTTCATTATCGCGTACTCCCTGTTCGGTGCCGCCCTTGCCCGCGAAGTCTTTTTATGATTTGTCCGGACAAATTTTCATGTGTGGGCTGACCTGTCAAGCCCATGTCAGCGGAGCGCAAAAAATGACCGCTTATGCCTATCCCAGCCTGGTCTATCTGCACCTGCTGCTCTTCGTGCTGTGGCTTGGCGCAGATGTCGGGGTGTTCGTGCTCGGCCAGCATTTTCGCAAGCGCCACGTCTATTCGCTCGACCAACGGCTGGCGCTGCTCAAATTGCTGGTGCTGGTCGACATGACACCGCGCACCGCATGGGCGCTGATGGTGCCGGTCTCGCTCAGCGTCGCGCGGGTAGGGGGATGGTGGGAGGTGCCGCTGCCAGTCGTTGTGGCGGCCTATGCGATCGCCGCTTTGTGGCTGTGGCTGATCTGGGACGCGCACGCGCATGACGGCACGCCGCGCGCCGCGCGCAACCGGCGAATCGAACTGCCGCTAAAGCTAGTCATCCTCGCCGGTTATCTGGGCGTCGGACTTACCAGTCTTGCGACCGGAGGTCCGATCGCCGTTGGATGGCTGGCGTGGAAAGCGATCCTGTTCGGCCTGATCTTCGCCGCGGCAATCATGATCGATGTCGCGTTCAAGCCCGTCGGGCCATTGCTCGGCCGCCTGATTGCCCAAGGATCCTGTGACGAGATTGAGATTCCATTGTTGCGCGTGATGAACCGGACCCGCATCTGGGTATGGTGCGTCTATGCCCTGCTAATAGTCGCCAGTTGGATAGGCCTCGTCAAACCAGCTTGACGCGGATAATTTGTCCGGACAAATTTAGAGGCTATTACGGGGGTCGATGTTGAAAGCGTTTCAAAGCCTGTTGTTTGTGCCCGGAAGCCGTCCCGAACGGTTTGCCAAGGCTTTGGCGTCGGGGGCTGACATCGTCGTTATCGATCTGGAAGACGCGGTTGGCCCGGCGGATAAGGAGTCGGCTCGCGCTTCCGCGCTCGCTGCGATGGGCGATACGCGCCTCGGGATTCGCGTCAACGGGGTGCGGACGCGGCATGGTCTCGCCGATTTGTGGGCGATCGGCGATGCGACCATCCCGCCACCTTTTGTAATGGTGCCAATGGTCGAAAGTGCCGCCGAACTTGAAATCGTGCACGCCGCGTTTGGACCGCAGGTCGCGTTACTGCCACTGATCGAAACGGTGCGCGGGTTGCGCCAGGCCGATGCGGTCGCCCGCGCGCCCGGAGTTGCCGGGATCATGCTTGGTGGAGCCGATTTTGCGGGCGAGCTCGGCGTCGAGATGAGCTGGGACGCGCTCTATGCGGCGCGCGCGCAAATCGTCATGGCTTGTGCTTCGGCGCGGATCGCCAGCGTCGACGTGCCGTATCTCGACCTCGACAATCTCGATGGCCTGGCCACCGATGTCGCTCGCGTGAAAGCCATGGGTTTCACCGCCAAATCGGTGGTTCATCCCAAACATGTGCCAGTCGTCCATCAGGTGATGCGGCCCACCGCCGACGAGGTGACGGAAGCGCATGAGGCGGAGGCGGTTTACGCCGCGGCTGGCGAAGCTGCGGTGCGGCATAATGGCAAGATGCTCGAAGCGCCGGTGATGGCGCGATACCGCCGGATTTTGGAACTGGAGAAACTGAATGCGTGACGGCGTGATCGAGGTGGCCCCCGGGCGCTTCCGCGAGGTGCAAGGGCGCTACTTCGAGGAATTCGAGGTCGGCCATATCTATGAGCATCGTCCCGGCCGGACCATCACCGACGCTGACAATGTATGGTTCACGCTGCTGACGATGAACACGCATCCGGCGCATTTCGATTATGAATTGTCAAAGAAGACCGAGTTCGGGAAGCCGCTCGTCGTCAGCCCGTTCACCATCGCGTTGATGACGGGGATGAGCGTGTCGGATACCAGCGGAAAAGCGATCGCCAATCTGGGCTGGGACGAAGTCCGCATGACTCACCCGCTGTTCGTCGGCGACACGCTCTATTGCGAAAGCGAAGTGCTGGAAAAGCGCGAGAGCAAGAGCCGTCCCGACCAGGGGATCGTGACCTTCAAGACTGTCGGCAAGAACCAGGATGGCAAGGTCGTCAGCCATTACAAGCGAACCGTCCTCGTGTGGAAGCGTGGCTTCGGCGCGATGGACGATTGAGGATGTCGAGCATGATCACAGCCCCGTCTACCGCCCGCCCCGAAATGGATGCGGACGAAGAAGCCGCCTTGCTCGATTCGATCGACCGCTGGGTGCAAAAAGAAGTGCGCCCGGTTGTGATGCATCACGATCACGACGACATCTGGCCGGCCGAACTGGTGGCGCAAATGGCCGATATGGGCCTGTTCGGCGCGACGATCAGCGCGGACTATGGCGGGCTGGGTTTGCCCGCCACGACCTATGCGAAGATCGTCGCGCACATATCGTCCTATTGGATGGCGATCACCGGCATCTTTAATTCGCATCTGATCATGGCTGCGGCTGTCGAACGCTTCGGCACCCAAGATCAGAAGCGGGAGTGGCTGCCCAAATTCGCCAGCGGGGACATTCGCGGCGGCCTGGCGTTGACCGAGCCCAATGCCGGCACCGACCTGCAGGCGATCCGTATGACCGCGGTCCGCGACGGCGATGATTACGTCATCAATGGCACCAAAACGTGGATTTCGAACGGGATTGAGGGGTCGTGCTTCGCGCTGCTCGTCAAGACCGATCCCAAGGCCAGCCCGCGCTACAAGGGCATGAGCCTGATGATCGCGCCCAAGGGTCCCGGTTTCACCACCGGCCAGAAGTTTGAGAAGCTGGGCTATAAAGGCATCGACAGCGCCGAATTGCTGTTCGAGGATTATCGCATTCCCGCAGCCAACCTGATCGGAGGCATCGAGGGGCAGGGGTTCTTCCAGGCCACGGGCGGGTTGGAATTGGGGCGGATCAATGTTGCCGCGCGCGGTGTCGGACTGGCCGAAGGATCGCTACGCCTCGCCACGGAATATGCGCAATTGCGCGAGACGATGGGCAAGAAGATCGCTGACCATCAGGCGATCCAGCTCTATCTCGGCGAAATGGTGACGCGCGCGCGCGCGGCGCGACTGCTGACGTTCGACGCGGCGGCGGCCTATGACCGCGGCGAAAGGTGCGACATGGAAGCCGGCATGGCGAAGTATTTCGCCTCCGAAGCGGCGGTCAAGAACAGCGAAACGGCGCTGCGCATCCATGGCGGCTATGGCTATTCGAAGGAGTATGAGATCGAACGCTATTATCGCGATTCGATCCTGATGTGCATCGGCGAGGGCACCAACGAGATGCAGCGGATGATCGTCGCCAAACAATGGCTGAAGGCCAACCCCATTTGACCGACGCGCTTCCTCTTACCGGCACCCGCATCCTGGCATCCGAGCAATATGGTGCCGGACCCTATGGCACGATGTTTCTCGCGCAGCTGGGAGCGGAGGTCATCAAGATCGAACCGCCAAAAGGCGGTGACAGCGCGCGGGGGGCGGGGCCGTTCTACCTCGGCGAAAATGACAGCCTGTTTTACCAGACGTTCAACCTCAACAAGCGGTCGTTGACGCTCGATTTGCGGGTGGCGGAGGGGCAGGCAATCTTTCGGAAGCTGGTCACGACGGCGCATGCGGTCACCAACAATGCGCGTGGCGACCTGCCGGCGAAGCTCGGTCTGACCTATGACGCGCTGAAGGATATCAATCCCGCCATCACCTGCGTCCATGCATCCGCTTACGGCCGGGCCGGCGAACGCGCGTCGTGGCCCGGCTATGATTATCTGGCGCAGGCCGAGGCCGGGTTCATGTCGGTCACCGGCGCGCCCGAGGATCCGCCGACGCGCTTCGGGCTGTCGATGGTCGATTTTATGACTGGGACGATGCTGGCGACCGCGACGCTCGCGGGGCTGATGGAAGCGCGCGCGACCGGGATCGGGCGCGATTGGGATATATCGCTACTCGACGCGGCGCTGCACCAGACCAGCTATCCGGCGCTGTGGTACCTCAACGAAGGCTTCGTTACCGGGCGCGCGCCGCGTTCAGCGCACCCCAGCGTGACGCCGAGCCAGACGTTTCGCACCGCCGATGGCTGGGTGTTCGTCATGGCGCAGCTGCCCAAATTCTGGGCCATCCTGGCGGACGCGATCGGCGCGCCGCACTTGAAGGACGATGCGCGCTTCGCGACCATTCCGGCGCGGCTCGAAAATCGTGAGGCGCTGACCGTCATTCTCGACGGCATTTTCCTGCAACATCCGACCGCCTATTGGGTCGTGGGGTTGGGCGGCAAATTGCCCGTTGCGCCGGTATTCGCGATCGATCAGGCGCTCGACAATCCGCGTGTGGCGGACATGATCGACACCGTGACGCACGCCGACAAGCCCGATGGATTGCGCATCCTGGCCAATCCGATCAAGCGCGACGGCGCGCGCCTGCCCAACCGCGCCAGCCCCAAATTGGGTGCAGACACCGACGCAATCCTGGGCGAGATCGGGTTGGATGCGCAGGATATTGCCGAACTGCGCGCTGCCGGGACGGTATAGTGGGTCAGCTGACCGGCATCCGCGTTGTCGATCTGACGCAATTCCTGCCGGGGCCGATGATGACGCTAATGATGGCGGACCAGGGCGCGGAGGTAATCAAGGTCGAACCGGCCGCAGGCGATCCGGCGCGCGAACAGGCACCGTTCGAAGCAGGGCAGTCGGTGTGGTTCCGCAATCTCAACCGCGGCAAAAAATCGGTCGTGCTCGACTTGAAAAGCGTCGAGGGCAAGGCGGCATTGTGGGCGCTGATCGACGAGGCGGATGTGCTGGTCGAGGGGTTTAGGCCCGGGGTGATGGCGCGCCTGGGGTTCGATGCCGCGACGGTTCGGGCGAAAAAGCCTAGGTTGATCTATTGCTCGATCTCGGCCTTTGGTCAGCAGGGCGCACTGGCGCATCATCCTGCGCACGACATGGCGGTGCAGGCGCTGGCAGGGTTCCTGTCGGTCAATGACGGACCGGATGGCACGCCGGTCGTTCCCGGAGCGGCGAGTGCGGACATGGCGGCGGGGCTGACAGCCCTGTCGGCGGTGCTGATGGCGCTGATCGGGCGCGAGCGGACGGGTGAAGGCGCGGCGATCGACTGTGCGATGTTCGACAGCCTGCTGCCGTGGTGCGCGCATACCGCGGGCGGTGCTATCGCCGGTGGCGAAAGCCCAAAATCCTCCAGCCAGCGATCACTGGGCGGTGCTGCATTCTACCAAGTTTATGAAACTGCCGATAGCAAACATATCTGCCTCGGCGGCCGTGAGATGAAGTTTGCGCGCAATTTGCTGACCGCGTTTGGCCGCGCGGACCTTATCGCCCATGCGGACCGCCCGGCTGGCGAGCAAGACGAACTGATTTCCTTTCTACAGACGACATTCGCGAGCAGGACTCGCGACAAATGGGTGACATGGTTTGCCGATAAGGATGTCGCCTTTGCGCCGGTGCTCGATTTTCGTGAAGCGCTGGAACAGCCGCATGTCGCCGAGCGCGAGTTATGGGTTGAGGCCGACGGGGCGCACCATCTCGCTCCGGCGATCCGTTTTGCAGGCACCGCATGGCAACCGCGCGAAGCGCCGGAGCTGGGGCGTGGCTAGTTTAGCGCCCGACCTCATGGTGCATGGCATAGGCAAAGCGCGCACCGGGGTGATAGCTGGCCGACACCTCATAGGTTTGCCCGGCGGCATCGAGATAACAGCGGATGATCCGCAGCACCGGGTCGCCCGGCTCGATTTCCAGTGTCTCCGCCAGTTCCGTGTCCGCGGCGCACGCCTGAATATCCTGAGTCACGCTGGCGATGCGAATCCCGGCGAGGTTTTCGATCTGGCTGAAAATCGTCCCGTTTTCCGGCCGAATGTCATCGACGATGTGTTCGAGACGATCGTGGATGAAGGCGTGGGTCTGGGCGATGGGCTTGCCATCAGCATCGTGGCGGATGCCGTGGAAGCGCAACCAGCGCCCCGGCTGTTCAAGGCCGATCGCTTCCTCGATCGCGGGCGGCATGCCGAAATCGTCATGCGTGCGTTCAAATTCGAAGCGCGTGTCGCGGGCGTATTGCAGCAATTCGCCGACATTGCTCATCGGCTGGTGCAGCGCGCCGCCGCGTTGCGCCGAGGCCATGATCGTCGTGCCGGAACCGCGCCGACGGGTGATCAAACCCTCGCCCATCAACGTCCGCAACGCCTCTCGAATCGTGAAGCGCGACACGTGGTAGCGATCGGTCAGCACCTGTTCGGTGGGAAAGCCGTCGGGAAAGTCGCCGCGCATGACCGCATCGCGCAGTTCGTCGGCGAGTTGCAGGTAACGGGGTTTCGTCGCGCGTTTTTTGGTCGGGGCGGCGATTGCCAATCATTCTCTCCTCTGGTGGCCCGATGAGCGACGAACCGCTTATCGCGCGGCTGGCGCATCATTTGCAACGCCCCGTGCCAGAATTTGTCCGGACAAGGGCGCGGCTGCATTTGCTGGATTGGCTGGCGTGCGTCGCGGGCGCGCGAGGAAGTGAGATTGGCGAGATCATTCGACGCGCCGATTTGGACACCACCTATCGTGCCGCTTGGTTGGGTAGTGTTTTAGAGATGGATGATGTGCACCGGAGTGCGCTATTGCATCCCGGACCGGTCATTTGGTCCGCCGTCTTGATCGCTGGCGCCGAAGTGGGCGCTGCCCTGTCCGCTGTGCTGGATGGGGCGGTGCAAGGCTATGAAAGCATGATCGCCGTTGGCTCGACCCTCGACGCCCTTCATTATTCGCACTTTCATAATACTGCGACGACAGGTCCATTTGGATCGGCTGCTGCCGCGGGTTCTGTGTACGAACTATCTGCGTGCCAACTTCTAGCGGCCATGGGTAACGCGGCATCCACGACAGGCGGACTTTGGCAATTTCGCGCCGAGCAAGTCATGACCAAATTCTGGCATACGGCGACTGCGAGCAGCAATGGCAAATTTGCCGCTTACATGGCCAAGTTTGGCATGACGGGGCCCGCCGCCATCCTCGAAGGTCCACAAGGCCTTTACGCGGCAACCTGCCGCGACCCCAAACCGTTGGTGTTGGGTGATGGCTGGCGGATCGAGGAGGTCAGTTTCAAGCCGTGGGCGGCGTGCCGTCACGCGCATCCGGCGATCGATTGTGCATTAGAGCTGCGTGCGGCGGGTAGGGTGACGCCGCCGTTTCATGTGGAAACCTATGCCGATGCGCTGACATTTTGCGATCGACCCGATCCGGTGACCGAGACCGATGCCAAATTTTCCCTTCAGCATGCGGTGGCGGTGATCGCCGACGGGCGCGACGCGACGCCCGCCGATTTCACGCCCGAGGCGATCGCCGCTCTCGCACTGCTCCGCGCGCAAGTCAGCGTAGCCGAGGACCCGGAGATCACCGCGCGCTACCCCGCGCATTTCGGGGCGCGGGTGAACGGGCTGGAGTTGCAGGACTGTCGCGGCGACCCTGAGCGCCCGGTCGGCGAAGCGGAGATCGTCGCCAAGATGCACATGCTCGCAGCGTGGGGCGGTCTGCCCGCGAGCGAAGCGGATCGTGCGGCGGAGCTGGCATTGCGCGGAGACGATGCCGCGGCGGTCGTGACCATGCTCGAAGAGTGGCTGGCGTGACCGCCACCGCCGCACTACTCGCATTTGCCGCAGCCGATCACCTTATGCCGCCGAAGGTCCGTGACGATGCCGTCCGTTTGCTGGCGGACACGCTGGCGGTTGGCGCCGCCGGAGCGAGCGCACCGGGGGCGGACGCGATCCTTGCGGTCGCGCGTGGCTGGGGTGCGGCCGGCGAGGCGCGGCTTCTTGGCAGCGCCGAGCGCCTCCCAGCTGCAAGCGCCGCCTTCGTCAATGGATACCGCATCCACTGCCTCGAATGGGACGCGGTGCATGAGGCGGCAGTGGTGCACGCGATGAGCGTGGTCACGGCGGCGCTGGGCGCGGTGGTCGACCGGATGGGCGGATGCAATCCGGACGACGCGCTGATCGCGCTGGCGATCGGGGTCGATATTGCGAGTGGGCTGGGCCTTGCCGCGACCAGTCCACTGACCTTCTTTCGTCCCGCGACAGCGGGCGTGATCGGCGCGGCCTTGGCGGTCGCGCGGGTGACCGGCGCACCGATGGCCGACACGCTTGGGCTGGCTTATTCGTCTTGCGCGGGGACAATGCAGGCGCATGTCGAGGGATCTATCGCGCTGCCCTTTCAGGTGGCGAATGCGGCGCGCGCGGCAGTGGCTGCGGCAGATATGGCAAGCGCCGGCTTTACCGGGCCGCACGACGCGCTCGAAGGCCCATATGGCTATTTCACGCTGTTCGAGGCGGGCGATCTGGCGACGTACACGCGCGATCTCGGGCACGTGTGGCGGGTGTCGGAGATCAGCACCAAGCCGTATCCCAGCGGGCGCGCGAGCCATGGTGTCCTCGGCGCGCTGCAGGGTCGCGACAGCAAAATCGAGAGGATCGAGGCGCATGTCCCGCCACTGGTTTACCGCCTTGTCGGCCGGCCGATGATGTCCGCCATGACCCCGGCTTATGCACGACTATGTCTGCCGTTCCTCGTCGCGTTGATGCTGACGGATGGAGAGATCGACCCGCGTCGCTTTACTCCGGCGGCGTTTACCGATCCGGCATTGGCGGCGCTGGCGGCGAAAGTCGCGATCGTCGTCGATGGCAATCCCGATCCGAACGCGCTGTCACCGCAGCGGCTGGTGATCGATGGCGTCGAGATCGTCGTTGCGGACACCTTGGGTAGTCCAGCCTCATCATTGTCCTCTGTGCAAAACCTCGCAAAAATGACGTTAGCCAAAGATTTGTCCGGACAAATTCCGGATGAGCGGTTATTCACAGCACCGTTGGGTTATTTTGCGGGGGTGCAATGAGCCATTCGACCTATTTCGAGGCGTTCGATGCCAAGGCGATGCTCACCGATTACCCGCTCGATCTGGTCGCGGCTTACGGGAAAATGTCACGCGACGAACTGCGCGGCATTCAAGAGGCGCGCTTCACCCGGTTGATGGCGCGTGGGTGGGAAATCCCGTTTTACCGTCGGCTGTGGGGCGAAAAGGGCATCGAACCCGGCGATATCCGCGGCCTCGACGACATCGGCAAGCTGCCCGTGTACGACAAGACCGACCTGATGGCGTCGGTCAACGACCACCCGCCTTATGGCGATTTCGATGGTCGCGGCGACAGTTCGGTGGTCTTCCATACCACCAGCGGCACGACGGGTCGCCCCCAGCCGCTGATGTTCGGACCCAAGGGCCGCGAGCTGACCAATTTGCTGGTCGGGCGGATGTACCGCTGGATGGGTCTGCGCCCCGACGATGTGGTACAGTCGGTTTACGGGCACGGCATGATCAATGGCGGCCATTACATCCGCGAAGCCGTGACGCATTTCACCAGTTCGCTATTCCTCAGCGCGGGCACCGGCATCGAAACGCGCAGCGCGGCGCAGGTGCGGTTGCTGACCGATTTCAACGTCAGCGTGATGGTCGGGTTTGTCGATTACATCAGGAAGCTGGCCGAGGTGGCCGGAGCCGAGGGCCTGGCCGAGCAAATCAAGCTGCGCATGATCATCGGCCATCTCGGCACCGAGGACCGTAAGGCGACCGAGGACGCATGGGGCGGGGCGAAGGCGTATGACTGGTACGGCGTCGGCGACACCGGCAGCATCGCGGGCGAAGGTCCGGAGCGCGACGGGCTGTATGTGTGGGAAGACGCGCAATATCTCGAATTGCTCGGCGTCGACGACGGCCAGCCGGTTGCCGCAGGCGGCACCGGCGACATGGTCGTCACTTGCCTTTTCAAGGATGATATCGCGCCGTGCATCCGCTTTAACACGCACGACATTACGCATGAACTGGGTGGACGGGGGGCGCTAGCATTCAAGCGCATCGCCGGGTTCAAGGGCCGCAGCGACAATATGGTCAAATTGCGCGGCATCAACCTGTTCCCCCACGCCATCGCCGCGCTGCTCGAGAACCGCGCCGACCTGACCGGCGAATATGTCTGTCACCTGCGCCGTGAGAGCGGACGTGACGAGATGGTGGTGACGATCGAGAGCCGCGGCGGGACCGACGTCGGTCAGTTGGCGGCGCTGCTGCGGCAGGGGCTGGGGGTCGAGGTTGGTGTCGCCCTGTGCGATCCCGGCGGGACGGCGGCGGCGACGCAGATCGACAGCCGGCAAAAGCCGATCCGGCTGGTGGACGAGCGGGCGCTGTGATCGATTGGGGCGACCTCGAAACGCGCAACGCCCCGCTGAACGCCTTCGTCGATTGGGATGAAGCTGCCGCGTTCGGAGACGGTCCGCTGTCCGACCTGACTATCGGCGTCAAATCGAACATTATGGTCGCAGGCCTGCCGTGGACTGGCGGCATGGGGCTGTATCGCGATCGCATCGCCGCCCGCGACGCGGAGGTCGTGACAAGGCTACGCGCTGCAGGCGCAGCGATCCTCGGCAGTCTCAACATGCATGAGGCGGCGTTGGGCGCGACGACCGACAATGTCTTTTACGGCCGCACGCACAACCCGCACCGCATCGGCCACACGCCGGGCGGCAGTTCCGGCGGCAGCGGGGCGGCGATCCCGGCGGGGCTGTGCGACGTGGCGCTGGGCACCGATACGCTGGGCAGCGTGCGCATCCCGGCGGCGTATAACGGCGTTTACGGGCTGAAGCCGACCAACGGTGCGATTTCGAACGACGGACTGGCAATGCTCGAGCCTCGCTTCGATTGTATCGGACCATTGGCGCGCGACCTGAATATTTTGGCGCGGGTTTGGGGGGTGATGAGCGAAGGAGCCGGACCCTTTGGAAACCGCCCCATGGTTCGGATGCTGCGGCTGGAGAACTACCCCGTCGACACCCAGCCCGCTGTCACGACGGCGCTGAACTGCGCGCTCGACGCCCTCCCCAAGACGGCCGCGATCACCCTCCTCGACGATCCCACCGCCATCCGCATGGCCGGCTTCGTCGCCGCCGGGCAATGGCTCGCGGCCGAATTGGGCGATTGGCGCGCGCTGCCTGCGACGGCGATTTCCGACGAACTTCGTTTCCTGCTCGACCTCACGAGCAGGGCCGAACCGCGCGAGGATGTGCTGGCGCGCACGCGAGAGACGTTGCTCGCGGCGATCGGCGACGATGGCGTGCTGATCACGCCCACCGCGCCGCAAGCCGCGTTCGCGCACGGCACGCGTGCGCCATCCAACCAGGCGGATTTCACCTGCATCGCCAACATTGCCGGGCTACCGGCGCTCGCGATTCCTGCCGGGCGTGACGAAACCGGGCTGCCCGTTTCGATCCAGCTTGTCGGCCCTCCGCACAGCGAGCAATCATTGATCGACCTCGCCCGCACGCTCATCCCCGTGCTGGGTGGTGCGCAGTTACCCGAAGGAGCCTGAGCCATGCGTATCGTCGTGCTGTTCAACCTGAAATCCGGCCTCGATGCCGCCGTTTACGAAGCATGGGCGCGCGGCAGCGACATTCCCGGCGTCAACGCGCTCGGTTCGGTTGCGAAATTCACGGTGCACAAGGCGACAGGCCTGTTCGGGTCGGACGCCAAGCCGCCATATGAGTATGTCGAAATCATCGACATTCACGGCATGGACCCGTTTGTCGCGGACGTCAGCGACCCGAAATTCCAGAAGGTCGCCGCGGCATTCGGCGATTTCGCCGACAATCCGCAATTCATCTTGACCGAGGATCTGTGATGGCCGGCCGCTTTTCCGGCAAGACCATCGTCGTCACCGGCGCGGGGCGGGAAAAGGGCCTGGGCCCGGCGATCCTGCAGCGCTTTGCCGACGAAGGCGCGAATTGCGTAGTCAGCGATCAGCGTATCACGCCTCAGGCGCTCGACGTGGCGGAGGAATTGCGCGGACGCGGGGCCGAGGTTGCGGAGATTGCGTGCAATGTGGCGCGAGTGGAGGAGTGTCGCGAGTTGATCGACCAGACGGTCGATCGGTTCGGCGGCGTCGATATTCTGGTCAACAATGCCGGCATCGGGTTCATGATGAAGCCGCTGCTGGAGGTCGATCCCGCCGATTGGGACGAGGTAATCGGCGTCAATCTGTCGGGCGCGTTCTATTGCACCCAGGCGGCCGCGAAGGTGATGGTCGCGGCGGGCAAAGGCGGGCGGATCATCAACATCGCATCGCAGGCCGCCAAGACCGGCTTTCCGCACATGGCCAGCTATGTGTCTTCGAAGCACGGCATGATCGGCCTGACGCGGACCAGCGCGATCGAGCTCGGCAAGCACGCCATCACCGTCAACGCGATCTGCCCCAATCATGTCACCACCGGCCTGGGCAGCGACCAGAACGAGTATTTTTCCAAGCTCCTCGGCTTCGAAAGCGTTGCCGCCTACCTCGCCAACATGGCCGCGCGGAACCCGATGGGACGACCGGGGCTGGCAAGCGATACCGCCGCGACCTGCGCGTGGCTGGCTTCGGACGAGGCAAGCTACATTACCGGGGAGGCGATCAACGTTTCCGGCGGGGAGGAAATGCATTGAGGGGCGAGCGCATCGACTGGCCGAATGGCGCGAAGATCGCGCTGTCGATCGTCGTCAATGTCGAGGAAGGCTCGGAAATGACCGTCGCGCGGGGCGACCGGGGGATGGAGCCGGTCGACGAGCTGGGCATCCATATCAAGTCGCCGATCCGCAACTACGGCAATGAATCCAACTATCTCTATGGCATTAAGGCGGGCGCACCGCGCGTGGTGGCGTTGCTCGACAAGCATGATGTGCGCGCGAGCTGGACCGTTGCGGCAATGTCCCTCGAAAACCATCCCGAGATCGGTGCAGCGATCCGCGACCGCGGCGACGAGCCGGTGTCGCACGGCTATCGCTGGGTGCACCAGTTCAAGATGGATGAGGCGGCCGAGCGCGACTTCATCGCCAAGGCGGTGACATCGATCGAGCGCACCACCGGCACACGGCCCTATGGCTGGCTGTCGCGTTACTTCCACACCGACAACACCCGCCGCCTGCTGATCGAGGCGGGGTTCGATTATCACATGGACGATTATTCGGGCGACGTGCCGTTCGTCGATGGGGCGACGGTGCCGGGCAAGCGCATCGCCATCGTACCGTATCAGCTCGATACCAATGACATGAAGATGTGGACCGACCCGGCCTATACTCCGGCCAATTGGCTGGATTATGCGCGGCGGGCGTTCGACTGGATCTATGCCGAAGGGGTGGCGGGCGATCCGAAGATGATGAGCTTGGGGCTGCATTTGCGCATCATCGGGCGGCCGGGGCGGATCTGGGCGCTGGACGAATTTCTGAAGCACGTCTGCAGACATGATGGCGTGTGGTTCGCGACGCGGCGCGAGATTGCGCAGGTGGTGCTGTGACGCTGCGGCTGGAAATCGACGGCGCGGTTGCCCGGCTGCTGATCGACCGACCGGAAAAGCGCAACGCGGTGACGCAGGCGATGTGGGACGCGTTTCCGGCGCTGATCGCCGAGGCGGTAGCGTCGCCCGCACGCGCGATCCTGCTCGCCTCCGCCACGCCCGGCATGTTCAGCGCAGGGGCGGACATCGGCGAATTTGCCGCGGGCGCACGCGATCCCGATTGGCGCGCGGCCAATCAGGCGGCGATCAACCGGACGCAGCAGGATCTGGCGCGGGCCGATAAACCGACCGTCGCCTTCATCGACGGGGATTGCGTGGGCGGTGGTTGCGGGCTGGCGCTGGCATGCGACCTGCGCGTGGCGACAGCGCGGGCGCGGTTCGGAATCACGCCCGCCAAGCTGGGGCTGGTCTATCCGCTGCACGACACCAAATTGCTGGTCGATCAGGTCGGCCCCGCCAAAGCCAAGCGGCTGCTCTACACGGGCGTACTGATCGGTGCCGAGGAAGCGCTGGCGATCGGATTGATCGACGCGATTGCCGCTAGCCCGGATGACCGCATCGCGCAGATCGTCGCCCAATCGGGCCATTCGCAGCGCCAAACCAAGGCGATGGTCCGCCGCATCCTCGACGGACAGGCTGAAGACGATGACGCCACGCGCGCGATGTTCGCGGGGGCTTTTGACGGCGACGATTTCGCCGAAGGGGTGAGCGCGTTTCTTGAGAAGCGAAAGGCGCAGTTCCGATGAACCATGGCCAGATTATCGGCGCGCTGGCGACGGTGCCCGAGCTCGACCGGGCGATCGAGGATTATTCCGGTGTGCTCGGCTTCGAGCTGGCCGAGCGCGGGCGGGTCGATGCCGCGCTCGCCCACAGCTGGGCTGCCCCGGGTGTCGCCGGCGCGCGTTATGCGGCGCTCCGCCCGCCTAGCGGCGCGCCGTCGACGATCCGGCTGGTCGAGCAGCCTGCCATGCCTGGCTATCGCCCGACCACGACCTTCGGCTGGAACGCGTTCGAGATCAGCGTGCACGACGTGTTCGGCTGGCCCGACAAGCTCACGGGGACGGGCTTCGAGATCGTGGGGCTCCCGCGCGAAATCCCGGGCCTGCCCTATTTCGTGGCGATGCAGATGGTCGGGCGCGGCGGCGAGATGATCTATCTCAACGAAGTGCGGGAGGACACGCCGACCAGCGATCTGCCGCGCGCCGCATCCGCCGTCGACATGGTGTTCATCGTCATCCTCGGCACGGCGGACCGGGAAAGCACCGTCGCCTGGTATCGCGACCGCCTGAAGCTCGACGAAGGCGGCAGCTACACGATCGAATATACCATGATCAACAAGGCGTTCGGGCTGCCCGACGGCACGCCATCGACGATCACCATGGCGCAGAAGGGCCGCATGCCGATTGCCGAGATCGACCAATATCCGCCCGCCGCTGCTGCACGCCCGGTGGCGGATGGAATGCTACCTCCGGGCAATGCGCTGGTGACGCTGGCGGTGGAGAGTCTGGATGCGCTTGAGCTCGACTGGATTTCGCCGCCCGCCATCCGCAGCGGCAATCCCTATGATGGCAGGCGTACGGCGACCGTGCGCGGGCCGGCGGGGGAGCTGCTGGAATTGGTCGAGATTTAGACGGTTAGCACCGTGCTGCCGGTCGTCTTGCGCCCTTCCAGATCGCGATGCGCCTGTGCCGCGTCTTCCAATGCGTACGTCTGGCCGATCGTCACCTTGATCGTGCCGCTGCCCAGCATATCCCACACGCGCGCAATTCCGGCGGCGCGCTCTTCGGGCGTGGTGTAATAATCGAACAGCGTCGGGCGGGTGTTGTAGAGACTCCCCTTCTGCGCGAGGATGCCGAGGTTGACCCCGCCGACCGGCGCATCGGCATTGCCGTAATTGACGATCAGCCCGCGCCGCCCAGTGCTGTCGAGCGACGCCTCCCACGTCGCCATGCCGACCCCGTCGAACGTCACGCGCACGCCGGCCCCGCCGGTCAATTCACGCACCTTCGGCGCGACCGGATCCTGCGTGTAGAGGATGACGTGATCCGCCCCCGCCGCGCGCGCCGCCGCAGCCTTGTCCTCGGTCGAAACCGTGCCGATGACGTTGGCCCCGGCATGTTTGAGCCACTGCACCAGCATCAGCCCGACGCCGCCCGCCGCGGCATGGACCAGACACCACCAGCCCGGCTGCACTTTGGCGCAGCGTTCGACCAGAAACTCGGTCGTGCACGCCTTGAGCAGTCCCGCCGCCACCAGTTCGTCCAAAACACCGTCGGGAATGGCGAATAGCGACGCTGCGGCGACGTTGCGCGTTGTCGCATAAGCACCGAGCGCCGGGCCGAACGTCGCGACGCGTGTGCCGATTGCGAGGTCCACGCCATCGCCCACCGCCTCGACGACCCCCGCCGCCTCGAGTCCCAGCCCGCTCGGCAGCGGCAACGGATAAATTCCTTTGCGGTGATAGGTGTCGATGAAATTCAGCCCGACCGCAGCCGAACGAAAGCGCACCTCACCCGTCCCCGGCGCGGGCAGATCGGTATCAACAAATTCGATCACCTCGGGCCCGCCGGTCGCCGCAATCCGGGCTGTACGTGCACTCACCATGTCTTGCCTCCTACCCAGTCGCCGATCACGGCACGAAACGGACGAATCTGGATGTTGGTCCACACGCCCGCACGATAATAGGGGTCGTTTTCCAATATAGTCCGCGCTTCCGCTTGGCTATCGACGCGCAACAGGATCAGCGAGCCGAGATCGGTGTCGCCGTCGCGCAGCGGCCCGCCGACGGCAATCCGGTCAACGATCGTCTCCGCATAAGCGAGATGCGCAGCCAGATGCTCGCGGCGCAGGTGCAGCGCATCGGCGGTGTCGTCGGACCAGATCGCCCACAGCGTCTCAGCCATTGATTTGCAGCGCCTCGATCAACAGCACCTGTACATCGGCGATGCCTGCGCGCATTGTCTTCGCCTCGGCATAGTCCCGCGAGTTCCAGAACGCCCGCGCCGCCGCTTTGTCGGGCCATTCGGAAATCACCATCGACGCGCCATCGCCAAAATCACCTTCTAGCAACTCTGCCCCCGGCGCACGCAGCACATAACGGCCGCGATATTTCTCCACCAGCTTTGCCGCCGCCGCGCCATAGCCGTGAATAAAGGCCTCGCGATCGGCAATCTTGGCCGTGACGATCATATAAGCGGGCATCGGCGGTCCTCGAGATTGTTACATTGCCGCAACACTTACCGCGCTTCGTTCAGGGTGCAAATAATTTGTCTGGACAAATTATTTTCCGGCTTCAAATTATAGGCAAGGGATAGGGATGGGGACAAAGCTATGAAGACGTTTTTGCGTGCCGCGTTGCTCGCGGCGACCGTGATCACACCAGCGATGGCTGCGGCCCAGGGGGCCGGGACCGGCACTTCGGCTCCCGCCGGAGACAATAGCAACAACGTCGATAATCCCGCCGACATCATCGTCACCGCGCGCAAATTCGATGAAAAGCTGCAGAACGCGCCGACGACTGTCGCCGTCGCCACCGCCGCGACGATCGACAAATTGGGCCTGACCAGTGTCGCCGACATTTCGAAGACAACGCCGGGCCTGGTCCTCGACAACAGTTTTGGGCGTTCGGGCGGTGACCGGCCGGTGATCCGCGGCCAAGCTAATATCAACGGCTTTTCGGGCGTCGCATACTTTATCGACGGCATTTATTATTCGGGCTCGCTGGCCGACTTTGATACATACAACATCGGCCGGATGGAGGTCATCAAGGGACCGCAATCGGCGCTTTATGGACGAAATACCTATTCGGGGGCGATCAACATCGTCACCAAAACGCCGGGCGACACTTTGTCCGGACGCGTGCAGGCCGATGTGTCCGAACATGACCGCTACGACCTGACGGCGGGGATCAGCGGGCCGATCGGCGAAGGCCTCGGCTTTATCGTCAATGGTCGCTACTTCAAGGACAAAGGCGAGTTCCGCAACGCGTTCAACGGTGGACGCCTCGGCGCGCAGCGTACCGGTTCGGTCTCGGCCATGCTGAAGTACGACGATGGCGGCCCGATCCGCGCCAGCCTGCGCGGTAATTACAACAATTCGAAGGACGGCCAGCCGGCGATCTTCGCGACCAGCACCTACGAGAACAACTGCTTCCGCGACAATGGCAGCGCATATAAAGGCGTCGGCCGTTATTTCTGCGGCGTGTTGCAGCCGCGCCAGGCGACCAGCGATTATACGCGCCGCTTCACCAGCCCCGATGTTGACGGCACGCGGACCAAGACGTTCAACGCCGCCTTTCGGATCGATGGCGACCTGTCGGACAGTTTCACGATCACCTCGCTGACCGGCTACAACCACCGCATCTACGACGTGAAGCTCGACGGCGATTATAATGGGCTGGGTTTCCAGCAGGGCATTTTCGGGTCGTTCCCGATCGGCGGCGGGGTTTATTCGGTCATCAACGCCGGCGCGGCGACCGATTTCACCAATTCGACGCATGAAAAGCTGCGCGACTATTCGCAGGAAGTCCGGCTGCAATATCACTCCGATTCGCTGAAGGTTCTGCTGGGGGGTTATTATTTCAAGCAGAAGATCGACAATTTCGACGACCGGGTGCTGCCCGCCGACGCACTGGCACAGGCGCAAGCTGCGGCCGTTATCCAGTTCGCTCAATTCTGCGCATCCATCACCGGGTGTGTTCGCGCCGTTCCGGGCACTCCTATTTCAATTGCGACGCCCGACCGCAACACTACTTACGCTCAAACCCGCAACATCGCGGCATTCGGATCGATCGAATACAAGTTTACCGACACGCTGAGCCTTAGCGCCGAGGGGCGGTATGCGTCCGAAAAGCTCGAGCAGTCGCTCCAAAACTACGTTCAGGGACAGGCTGCACCGACGCCGGTGGCAAGCCCGTCGCGGACCTATAAGCGGTTCACGCCGCGGGTCACACTCGACTGGCAAGCGACGCCGAACAACCTGTTTTACGGCATCTATGCCGAAGGTGAAAAGCCGGGGGGCTTCAACGGCGGGTTGGCGTTGATCGCTGGCGTGCCGACCTTCGATCCCGAACGGTCGAAGACTTACGAGTTCGGCAACAAGAACACGTTCATGGGCGGCGTGCTCGTCGCCAACTTCGCGGTGTTCCGCACCGAAATCACCGGCTATCAGCTGAGCCAGGCGATTCTGGTCACCAACCCCGCGACCGGCGGCCTCAACCAAGTCTCGGTGATCCGCAACGCGGGGAATGCGCGCATCAACGGATTCGAGGCTTCATTGTCGGTCAAGCCCAACCGCGACGTGACGGTCACCGCCAATTACGCCTTGGCCGCGAGCAAGTTTACGAGCGGCACCGATCAGAATTACGGCGTGTTGCTCGACGCCGCGGACAACGGCCTGATCGATTGTTCGACCGGGCGGCAATTCGCTGCGCCCGCCGCATGCGTTTCGGTCTATGGCTCGATCGTCGGCAAGCAGATTCCGCGTGCGCCCCAAAATACCCTCTTTGTCGATTTCGACTGGCGGCATCCGGTCGGCGGCGATTTGACGGTGTTCGCAGGCGCCAACGTCAACCTCCTCTCGAACAACTATGAACAGGTGACGAACTTCGTCCGTACCGGCGGATCGACCGTGGTCGACGCGCGGCTGGGCATCGAGGGCAGGAACTTCAAGCTGCAGGGCTATGTCCGCAACGCGTTCAACGAAGACTCGGTGCTGCAGATCATCCGCTATGCCGGCGACGATCTGCGCCGCAACTTCATCGCCGGCCTTCGCCCGGCGCGGCGCTTCGGTATCATCGCCACCGCCAAATTCTAAAACAACAAACGGCGCGCAAGGAAACCTGCGCGCCGTTTCTTCTTTAAAACAGGGTCAACAACACGAAAAGCGGCGCTTGCCAGGCGCCGCTTCAGCTCACTTCTTGGCTGCCCGCTCAGTGTCGACCATCCGCTTGAACACCGTCCAGGTCGTATCGTTCGGCCGCGCATCGTCCCCAGCCGGCGGAGCGGTGTAAGCGGAGTAATTCAGCGCGATCTCGTCCTTGATGACCTTGGGCAGCTCATCATACGCGTGCAGCTTCGAACCCATCGCGGTGAAGATCAACGTGCCCTGCCGTCCGCGCATCTTCATCCACGGCAGCCAGTATGAAATGCGCTGCCACGACACGCCGGGATAGGCGGTCGGGTTCTTGGTATCGAGCATCTCGTTCGCGTCCATGAAGAAGTTGAAAATCTCCATCGCGTGATAATCGCCGCCGACATATTCCTGATACTCGCCAGCCAGCGGGTTCTTGTAGAACAGCGGCGCCTCCAGCGGCATCATCAGGTAACGGCCCTCACGGCGGATGGTCGATGGCTTGCCGTCGGCAAAGCTGGGGCGCGAGTTCACCGGATCGTTATGGACGTGCATCACGTCGACGGTTTCGCCCGTCCACGGATTGGCCCATTGGCGCAGGACCTGCCCAGTCTTGGGGTCGAGATAGAACAGGACTTCGCGGCTGACGAGGCGATAGCCCTTGCCCTTAACCGGGTCGGTGATCGCAACGCACTGGCGGACGTTCATACCCTCAGCCAGGAACAGCAACTTGTCGGGCTCGCCGTCGACGCGCGAATAGACCTTGCCGCCGAAATGATAGACTGCGGGGACGCCGTCCGCCGCGCCGCATTGAACGCGCTTCGAAATTTCGAACGCGTCGGCGGGGTTGGCGGGATCGAGCATTCGCGCGCTCGCCGAAGTTGCCGCCAGCGCGGTTGCGGTCAGCAGGATCGTGGTCAGTTTCATGGTCGTCGGTCTCCCCTTAGTTTGCTTTGGTTTCACTGCCGGTCGCGCCTCGCTCGAGCCCGTCGATGGTGCAACTCGCCTGCATCCAGCGCAGATTGACGCCCAGCCGCGCCGCGCCCGGATCGGCCCAGACATAGCTGACCGCATGATCGGGCTGGTCCGGCGTATGGATATACAGCACCAGACTGGGCCGATTGCTGCTCCGCGCGGACCCCGTCCAGGTGACGTCGCGTAGGCGAAGCACCACGGGCTTCACACCCGGAACGCCGTCGCCGACCAGCGCGCGGCCGCCCTGATCGTGCAGATGGACATCCTTGACGAAATACCAGTCCTCCGACCCGTCGGCCTTCGGCGTATCCTTCTTGATCGACGCCCAGCAGGTGACGGGACGCGCGCGGCGCAGCGCGGTCTTGCGGCCACCAGCGAGCGTAACGACGATGCCTGTCTTGTCCGCCGAAATCACCGATCCCTCGTTCCGCACTGCGGGAACGACCTTGCCGAACGCGTCAACGAACGTCGTCCCGCCGTCCAGTTCGATGCGCATGCCGATCCACGGCGCCGAAGTGCGGCCCGCTTCACGGTCGAAATATACTTCTTCTTCGTTAGTCAGGATTTGCGGACCCATCGGCGGCACCGGGACAGCGGGCGCGGCGCTGGCAAGCATGGCGATGGCAAACAGGTTCATCGAACGTCCCCTTGCCGCAAACGCTAACCCGCGTCAGCATCGCGCGCAAGTTGTCCGGACAAATTTTTGGGGTTAAGCAGGGACCATGCTTGCAATCATCGCGCTCTCCGCTGCCGTCGCCATCGCACCGCTCGATGCTCCCGCCATTTTCGCTCGCGCCACCAAGGCGCATGGCGGCGAGGCCTGGGCCAGGGCGAAAACCCTGACGCTGTCCGGGCATGCGATATTCTACGCCCCGACCGGTGGCACGGTCGCCTCGCGCGCCGACGATTACCGCATGTGGCGTGTTTACGATCCGGCCCGCTCGGCGAGCCACGCCGCGGAAGGGAAGGTGCGGATCATCGCCAAAAGCGGGCAGAAACAGCTATTCACGGTCGGCTATGACGGGGTCATGACGTGGAACGACAAGGGCGTCGTGCCGAAGGCCGAGGCCGACACCTATTGGGCATCCAATTTTGGTTTCGGCATCATCCGCCATGCCGCCGATGCGGGCTTCAAGGCGGAGCGAATGCCCGATGATTGGGTCGCCAATCACCCGCTGTACATGCTCCGCCTGACCGATCCCGAAGGCGGCGTCACGCTGTTCGGCATCGACCAGGCAACCTACGCCATCCGTACAATGGCCTTTGCCACCCCGCGCGGTTGGCACGAACGGATTTACGATGACTTCGTTCGCCTGAAAAATCCCGACTGGCTGCAAGCGCGTCACGTGACGTTGCGCTATAATGGCGTGAAGCAGAACGAAGTCTTTTGGACGCGGACTATCGTGAACGCCGCCATACCAGAAAGCTTGTTCGCTGCTGTGAAGTCGCCTTGAAGCCCGCGAGTGCGCTAGTCTGCGAAGAACTTGAATCTACTCAGCGGCGAGCCAGGCCGCGCTGCAGATGAGAATAAGCTCTCGTCTGGCGCCCGGCAGTTCCAGATGCGCTTCAACGCTTGGCCGGTCCTGCGCCGGCAGTCGCCGGATGACTTCCGACACACTGCGATATTGCCCCGATTTTGCCAGATCAAATGCCCGTTCGATCGCTGATACCGTCATCATCACTCGCCCATAACGCAAGCAACGGGCCGCGCGAAGCGGCGATCCCGGCCAGTCGCCGCTATCTTGCGAGTGCTCAATGTCTTGTTAGACGGGCATTATCCTATCCGGAGTGAACCATGCGCCGTTTCGCCTTGCTAACCCTCGCCCTCGCGTCCGTTTCCACGATCATTTCCGCGCAGGCGGCGACGCCGCGCTATGGCAACTTCGGACTGGAACTCCAGGACATGGACCCGTCGGTCAAGCCGGGCGACGATTTCTATGTCTATTCGCTCGGCACCTGGCTGCGTGACCACCCGATCCCGGCCGACAAAACCGGGGCGGGGTATAATTACGACCTCCCCGACGAGATCTTGGCGCAAGTGCGCCAGATTGTGGAACAGGCCGCGGCCAAGCCCGACACGCCAGCCGCGCGCAGTGTCGGCAATTTCTACGCTGCGTGGATGGACGAAGCGGGCATCGAAGCGCGTGGACTGGCGCCGCTCAAGCCGTGGTTGGCCAAAATCGACGCGGTCGGCACGCGTGAGCAGTTGATCCAGTTGATGATGAAGCCGGGCTATCCCTCGGCAATCAACATCGACATCTCGACCGACGCAGACGATCCGACGCGCTACATGGTCGATGCCGGGCAAGCGCGCCTCGGCCTGCCGACGCGCGATTATTACCTGCTGTCCGGAGAGAAATACGACGCGATCCGCACGGCGTATCGCGCCTATCTGATCCGCATCCAGGAACTCGCCGGTATAACCGACGCCGCCGCCAAGGCCGACCGGATCATCGCGCTGGAAACGCGGATCAGTCAGGACCAGTGGACGCCCGAGCGCCGCCGCGATCCGGTCGCGACGCACAACCCGATGACGCGCGCCGAACTGACCAAATTGGCACCCGAGATGAACTGGACCGCGACGCTCGCCGCCATGGGCTTGGGCGGCGCGGTGAAAGTGAATGTGACCGAGCCGAGTGCGGTTACCGCTATCGCGAAACGGCTGGGCGACGTGCCGTTATCGACGTGGAAGGAATGGCTGACCGCGCGCCTGATCAGCCGTCAGGCGGCGTTCCTGCCGCGCGCGTTCGACCAGGCCAATTTCGATTTTTATTCGAAGACCTTGAATGACGTGCCGGAGCAGCGCGCGCGGTGGAAGCGCGGTATCGGTTTCATGGATGCAGCACTGGGCGAAGCGGTCGGCGCGATTTACGTCGATCATTATTGGTCGGCAGAAACTCAAGCCAAGGCCGACGAGCTCGTTGCCGACGTGATCGCCGCCTATAAGGACAAGATCGAAGCGGCGAGCTGGATGGACGCGCCGACCAAGGCCGCGGCGCTCGCCAAGCTGGCGACGTTCGACCCGCGCGTCGGCCATCCCAAGAAATGGATCGATTATGCGACGCTGGCGGTCAGCCGGACCGATCCGCTCGCCAACAACATCGCGGTCGAGGACTTTCAGTGGCGCCTTCAGCTCGCCCGCTTTCCGCATCCGGTCGATCGTGGGCTGTGGGAGATGACGCCGCAGACGGTGAATGCCTATTACGATCCGACCCTCAATCAGATCACGGTTCCGGCGGCGATCCTTCAGCCGCCGTTTTTCGACGTCAATGCCGATCCCGCGGTCAACTATGCCGAAACCGGCGCAACGACGATCGGGCATGAACTGGGTCACGGGTTCGACGATCAGGGGCGGCAGTTCGACGAAAAGGGCCGGCTGCACGATTGGTGGACCAAGGATGCGGCGGCAAAATACAACGTCCAGGCGGATCGGCTCGCAGCGCAGTTCGACCAATATGAGCCGATCCCGGGCACCCGGATCAAGGGCCGCCTGACACTCGGCGAAAACCTTGCCGACTTGGGCGGACTCGAAACTGCTTATGCCGCGTATCGCCGCTATGTCGCGCGGCATGGTGAGCCGCCGGTGATCGACGGATTTACCGGCGACCAGCGATTCTTTCTCGCCTATGCTCAGGCGTGGCAGGGCAAACGGCGCGAAGGCGCGGTGCGTCAGCAGCTCTTGTCCGACCCGCATTCGCCCGAGAAATTCCGGGTCAACGGCATCGTCCGCAATTTTGGGCCGTGGTATGCTGCGTTCGGGGTCAAGCCGGGCGACGCCATGTACCTGCCACCGGAACAGCGCGTCAGCGTCTGGAGATAGCGTTGCCAAACGTCTAGCCGCCCGACCCTCGAGATTTGCTAACCAAATTCGAGGAGGGTTGGCGCTGCTGCCAGTCTAATGCGAACGCGTCTCCACACGATGAAGCCCGGTCTTTCAGGGCGGCGGCCTAGCTCGCGAGAGATTGCCACTCGGCCGAGCCGGCGGAGCGGCGTTCCTGGTAGGATTCTCTACCAAAGACGTGGCGTTCCAGATTGAAGTGATTGTGGACGTTGACGTGGACCGAGGCGAACTTTTGCAAGCTCTTCATCTGTCGGAACTTGAGCATCGCTCGCTCCCTTCGCCGGAACGGGAGATGTGGGTACCGCACCAATGCCGGCGATGTTGACCGTAACATTGTCGATGCCACTGTCATAAATATAGCTGCCGGCGGTCAATCCGAGGGTGGCAATCGTCTGGTTGAGGAACGTGGCACGCGATACCAACGACGTGCCGCTGAGATAGCCCAACGGCACGAAAATATACGGGCTTCCAAAAGACGACGCGTTCAGCCCGAACGCGTTGCTGGAACCTGAATCGGCGTTCGTGAAGCGTCCTGAACCGAACGATGCCGGCCCGGTCAATCCTGTATAGGCACTGAGCAGCGTGAAGGGGTCGGTGCTAACGTTGTGGCTACCGGCGCCCGTGCCGATGTACCCGGTAGAGCCAGCGACAGCGGTCTGGAGGTAATAGGTATTGGCGCCCAACGTGAGCCCTGTCAGGTCGAGCGAGCCCGTCGTCGTCGCGACGACATTGTTGCCGAGTCCACGTATATTGACCGTTATCGCTGCGTTCGTCCCAGTCGCGGAAAATGTGACGAGAGCCGTTGCTCCGAGCATACTAAAAAACTTCATTAGAATCTCCCTTGAGGCGCGATTCCGTCGCGCGAAATTTTCTGTGGCATTCAGTGTATGCCGTGATTCAGGTCGAGTCGGATTTGGGCACGACAAGTTGGTCTGCTGACCTTCCTCTGACATGCTCATCGCGTTTACAGGTCAGTGAGCGCCACTTCCGCAAACCTGTCGTCGCGCGAAAGCTTGTGCCCGGCGTGATGGCGAAAGATGTGGTGGCGGCTACGGCGCGTTTCGACTGGCCCATCAGGAGACGCGCATCTGGGTACTAGAGAAAATGGACCGCCGTCCGCGCACCCCCGCGCCGATCATCCCGAACCCACCGATAATCATCGCCCAGCTGGCCGGTTCCGGAACTGCGCCGCCCACAGCGTTCAGGAACACACCGGAGTCCGAGGTGAACGACAGGCCATCGACATGACCGATAGAAATCTTGCCGGTGTGGGAATAATCGAGCGCGACATTGCTGGCGGAAAGCCCAAGGCTGAAGTCGATCGGGATATCGCCTGACGCTCCGGTCAGCGCGTAAACACCCGCGAACCGCGTATCGAGCGGGCTATAGCTCGCGAATGAAGAGGAGACCCAGCCACTGACCCGGGGATCGCCGGAATAAATGAAGGTCGGATATCGAGAATTATAGCCGTAATATCCGGCGGCATAATCGCCGAATTCGTAAGTGTAGGCATTTCCAAAATAGAACCCGTAGTTAAGCTCGGCGGATGCCGTCGCGGGATCACTGGTGCCGGGCATCGTGCCATCGAACGAAAAGCTGACCGGAATATATGTGACGGTGTTGGCATCCGCGCCGGCGACGGAGAAATGCAGCGTATCGCTCAGGCTTGCCTGAGCGATCGCGCCACTGAAGCCGGTGGCACTGGCGAACAGGTGAACCTCGCCCTTGGCAAGATCGGCCGACGATGTGGCATAAGCTGCGTCGGGCAGCCTGACGACACTCGACATATCGAATGCTGCCGTCAGCGTCCCGGTTGTGTCGGTCGTGCCGTTCACCGTGACGACCGCGCCTTGCTGGCTGAGAAAAGCGTCCGGATCGCAAGGCCCGCCGCTGCCATCATTGACAATGAAATGCGCGCCCGTGCCGCCAATATTATATTCCGCCGCGCAGCCACGGGCATAACCCCGACCGGTATTGGCAAAAGTCCCTACCGAGTAGCCGGCAAAGGCTGGCGTCGAGAGGCCAGAGACGATTGCCATCGTAGCAGCGACAAACGCGGCACTGCGCGCGGCACGGCCTGACACGATGGTTTTCGGCGACACTGAATACGACATAGCATGACCCTTTGTTTTTAGCTTTGGTGACGGCTGAGGTGCGTCTCAATCCGCGGCACCCCTTCAAGTTAAGACCGTGATATCTGCGGTGCGCGTGAACGGGTATCGCCCGGATGGGGGACGCGGACGGGGGATGGCCGAAAGGTCGGTTGACCAACGTTCGGGGGCCAGCGAAGGTCGATACATGCCGCGAGCGACATCCAACCCGCGCCTTATCACTTCGACCGACCGAGCCTTTGCCGCGAGCCACCCATTACGGCCAATGCTGACGGCTGGAATCCTATCGCTCGGCCTATTTATCCTGTCCGCAGTTCTATGCTTCGACGTAATGACGCCCGTTTTGCCGGCGATGACGTGGCCATTGATCGCGTACACGAGCTCATTCGTCATTGTCTGGGCGATTGGCATGCTGGCGTTGGCCGCCCGCCGACCCGGCCATGCAGAGCTGATCCGCGTGTGGAACCCGCTGGCAATCTTCATCATCTTCGGCAGCCACGTCGCGTGCATCGGCCTGATCTGGGGAATCATGCCGTTCGTGCCCGCGTCGACGCAATTTTTGCTGGCAATCCCGCTGATTGGATGCGTCCCGGTTCAGTTAATTTGCAGCGCGGAAAACAGCGTCGCCAACCGGAGCGGCGTAGTCGGTGTCATCGGGTCGCTCGCGATCTTTTTCGCAACGCGCGGAACCATGGAAGCGCGTCTGGCAGCATTGTATATTTTCGGCTTCGGCATCGTTTTATTGGTGCTTGGAGACCGTGTTGCGGCCACTGTGCGCGCCACGGTGGCGGCGCGGTTATCTAGCGACGAGAATGCGCGACGCCTCGACCAGATGCTGGCCGAGGTCGCGGCAGAGCGCGACGCCAAGACGAGGTTCATGGCTGCCGCGTCGCACGATCTCGGCCAGCCGCTGGCCGCAGCAGCGCTCTACTTCGACCAAAGCTTGCGCTCGAATGACGAGTTGGCTCGAGCTCGCGCCGTCGAAGGCGTGCGGCGCGCATTCACGTCCGCCGAGCAACTATTGTCGCACATGCTCAGCCATTTGAGGCTTGAAGCGGATGCGGTAGAGGCCCACCCGTCACCGGTTGCGATACGCCCGTTTCTCTCACGTATTGCGGCACAATATGAACCTGCTGCTGCGATAGCCGGCATTAAGCTTGAGGTCTGCGGCATTAGAACCGTGTTGAACCTCGATCCCTCCCTGATCGAACGCGCATTCGGCAACCTTGTGGACAATGCGATTCGTCACAGCCGAGCCCACCGGATCGCACTGGGCGCAAGACGAAGTGGTGGTACGATCCGCTTGTGGGTCATCGACGACGGAATTGGCGTGCCTCCTATCGACGCGCCGCATGTCTTCAACGATTATTACCAAGCACATTCGGCGGCGAACGCACAATCGAACGGCTTTGGCCTTGGTCTCTCGTCGGTTCGCCGGCTTGCGGGGCTAATGGGGGGCAAAGCAGATCTCGATCAGCGCTGGCTTCGGGGTGCGGCATTTTACATCGAATTCCCGCAAGTATACCTAGCGCGGTCGGCAGTTTCCAACGGAATTGCTGCATGAAGACCTGCTTGGTCGCCGACGATCATGTGATGATGCGCGACGCGCTCGCCGGCACCGTCCGCTTAGTTTGGCCGGAAGTTGCGATCGTGGAGGTCGGCGATTTTCCGGGCGCGTGGACTGCAGCTAAGAGATCAGCCGACATTGCAATTGTCGATCTCATGATGCCGGGTGCAATGCCACGCGAAGGGATCAAGACATTGCGGGAAGCTGCACCGGACATGCCGATCCTCGTTATCACCGGGACTGACGACGACAGGCTTATGATGGACCTGCTCGCACTCGGCATCGCAGGGTTTGCTGCAAAAACATCGAACAGCTCGGTAATCGAGGCGGCATTGCGCCTGATCGATGCAGGTGGCCGTTATCTACCGCCACGTCTGGCCGAGATCGCAACATCCCGCCACGCAGCTAGCGCCGGATTTTCCGATCGCCGGCCCAGCGACGGTTCCGTGGGCGCGAACCTCACCGATCGTCAGCGTGACGTCTTGCGGCTTGTTGCCCGAGGACTGTCGAACAAGGAAATCGCGAGCGAGCTGAAGTTGGCTCCGGAAACCGTTAAAACACACCTCGCTCGCATTCAGACAATCTTGGGTGCGAGGAATAGGACCGATGCTGTGACACGCGCTAGAGAGCTTTAACGGCAAAGCGCCGCCGTCCACAAACACCAGATCAGCCTGTCTTTATCCTCAAGCGTGCTAGCAGGAAGTCGGAATACGCGGCGGCGAACTTCTACGGCACTATCTGCAGCATCGAAGCGCACAGCCCATTTCCGCATTTGGGCCGAAAGCGGACACCATTAATTGGCCAATCTGGGCGCGGCTGAGATCGCGCGACCCCCTCAGTGTTCGGCAGGCGGCGGCCCGAGCACCGTTGGCGGCCTGCAGAACGGCACCATCAGTAGCGCCGCAATGAACAAATAGGACATCATTCGGAAAACATCCTCGAAGGCCAGGCCTAGGGCTTGTCGCCCGACGATCCGTGCGAGCAGGGCGTCGGCCATCAGCGTTGCGCGATGGGGGTCAGTTACGAACTGGCCGATGCTTTGTGTCAGTTGCGCGGCAGCTTCGCCTGCGGCGTCGCCTGAGGCACCTAACCCCTCGGACAGACGCAGGACGTGCAGCCGCGTCGCGTCTTGCAGCCAAGTATTAGCGAGTGCGATGCCGATTGCACCGCCGAGGTTGCGCATCAGGTTGAACAAGCCAGAGGCGTAACCGGCTGAAACGGAGGACCGCATTCAGGACGCGTTTCACGAAAAGCGAGCGCTCTGATTTAGGCGCAAAGCATCCAATTAGTGAGCTTTTTGGCCGTGCCAGTTCCGTAACCTTGCCGCTCGGATCCAACAAGGCCACTCACTCGACCAGAGGGGAGACGATCATGTTGGTGAAGGTTGTAGCGTTCGTTCAGGTCAAGCCGGGGCAAGAAGATGCGTTTGTGGAAGCGGCCGGACCCTGCATAACCGCGTCACGCGCCGAGAGCGGGGTTTTGGAATACGACCTTTGGCGAGAAGTTGATGGTGAGCAACGATTTGTGTTCAACGAGCTGTACGTGGACGACGCGGCGGTGCAGACGCATATGACATCTGACCACTTCAAGGCATTTGGCGCTGCGGCGCGCGACCTCGCCGCCGCCCGACCGAAAATCACTGTCACCCACGCGATCGACGTGGCTGAATGAGGTTCATGGAAATGAGCTTACTGGCGTGGCCGGCTCGATCGGCTCAACATTGATGGCCACACCCCGTGTTCTGGCATTCGACGTATTCGGGACCGTCGTTGATTGGCGCTCGGGGATCGCTCGCGACTCTTCGCGCTTCTTGGCGGAGATCAGTCGATCCGACATCGACTCCGCCACCTTCGCGGACAACTGGCGAAAGCGCTACCAGCCCGCCATGGCGGAAGTGCGTGACAGCAGGCGTCCGTTCGTCATCCTGGATGTCCTGCACCGTGAGATGCTTGAGGGCGTGCTCTCAGAGTATGGCATTAATCCGCGCGCAATCGAACCGGACCTACTCGTCGATTGGACACGCGCTTGGCACAGGCTTGAGCCTTGGCCGGATGCAGTGGTCGGCCTGACACGCCTGAAAATGCGTTACCCGATCGTGACTTTGTCCAACGGAAACATCGCGCTCATGCTCGATGTGGCTCGCCATGGTGGGCTGCCTTGGGACGCCATTCTTGGGGCAGAGGTGACCCGCGCTTACAAGCCTGCGGCGGAAGCCTATCTTGGAACGGCGGCAATTCTTGACGTTTCGCCCGCGGATTTGTGCCTCGTGGCGGCACATCACAGCGATCTAGCCGCAGCGCGAGCGTCAGGTCTGCTCACGGCCTTTGTTAACCGGCCAATGGAGTATGGCGGTGCAGAGGCTCCGGACCGCGATCAGCGGCAAGAATGGGAATGGCGAGCGGACGGCCTAACCGATCTGGCTGACCAACTTGGATGCCACTAGCCCTCCTGAAACCGTGGCTTACTGAGCGTCCGCTAATCGGCATGCCGACGAGTGGCGCGACCGTCAGTAACTGGGCGCAAACCGTCGCCACCACACACGAGACCTGCATTTTTCATCTCACGACCGTGCGCCACGGCGATGCCGATCAGCGGGTTTACAGCTTGAGCGGCATTGGCCATCGCAATCTATTCGCTCGGCGCTCGGCTGCCAACTTTCGTGCCTTTCATCGCCGCGGCGGCACCGGTCCCGATCGCTCTCATCATCCCCTTGGTCGTCATCGCCGCAACAGCGGCGAACCTCATCGACCTGCCAATCCTCGGTTTGGCCATCCTAGCTGGCATGGTTTGGGTGCCGCATGGTTGGGGAGCCGACGACCCAGCCGGGTTCGTGCATTTCCTGCTGCCGGCCGTTCTCTGCTACGGAGCGTACCTATTCGCACCGGAGGCGCTACGACCGCTGGAGCCGCTGCGTTGACTACGTTGACGCTATCCTGGCGATGAAAAAGCCTTCATCCGACCGGTAGGGCAAGGTTGTTTTTCCGCGTCTCAACCGAACGGTTTTGACACCCGCCCTAACTCTTGAGCCATCCCTTGATCATCGCCTCTGCGCCGTCGTGCGCGAGTGCGGGAGCCAGTGCCATCGGTAGCTGCCCGTCCAGAGCGAGCGTTCCGACACCATGAGCGAGCCCCCAAAGCATCATCGCGCCTTGCTCCGGCGTTGGCTGATGGAGATCATGTTTTTTGAGCAACGCCGTCAGGAGGGTCAGCAAGATTTGAGCAGGCGCGGCAGCGGCTTTATGCAGGTCAGGAAATCGCTCACGGTCGGCGAACTCGCGCCCCTTCATCAGTCGATAAAGATTTGGGCTATCGAGTATGAACTGGACATAATCTGCAGCACCTTTTGCCAATGCCTCAGGCACTGATACATGTGCATTCTCTGTCAATAGTTTGCGCTTGTGCATCTGATCGAAGCCAGCGGTCGCTACCGCGGCGAGCAGGGCCATGCGGTCGGGGAAGTGGTGATAGGGCGCCATGGCACTAACGCCCACGGCTCTCGCCAAGGCACGTAGCGAAAGAGCGCCGGGACCATCGCGCTCAAGCACGTCGAGCGCTGCGGCCAGCAGAGCGCCTCGCAGCTCCCCATGATGATATCGCTTTGCGCCGGTCGACATTGACCCCAACTACGCGCCAATCTATGCAGCGCAAACTTTACAACGTAAGGATTGTCGATGACGATAGTCATGACAGGTGGGACGCGTGGGCTGGGCCGCGTAGCGGCGAGTCGCATCACCATATTGCTGATGGAATTAAAGCCGAACAGTTTTCACACTGGCAGGGGCAGTGGCGAGAAGATGTCCACTGAGACAGAATAATATTTTCTGCCGCGAACCGTTTCCATGTTTTTTTCACACTTACCCAATGTCGGCGGATCGCGCCGATGTTTTGGGGTCTCCGCCATCATGAAAACTTTTCATCTCAACCTACTTCGCGCTGGGGCCGTCTTTATGACGCTCGCTGTCGCCGTTCCCGCTACAGCCGGCGAATTCATGCCGATTTCAACCGAGGCGTTCCAGGCGGCGATGGCCGCACAGCGTCCGACCGTGTTCCATGTGCGGACCAAGGACGGCGTCCTTTGTAACGCCCAGCACGCCGTGCTCGCCAAGCTGATGGCCGAGCCTGCGTTCAAGGACTATGTCGTTCTCGAAGTGGATTTCGCCGGTAACCCGATGAGCGTGAAAATGCTCGGTGCCAAAATGCCCGCAACCATCATCTACGGTCGCGGCGGCGTGGACATCGGGCGTGTCGTCGGTGCGACCGACGAAGCCACGATACGCGCCTTGCTCGTCAAGACCGCCCCCGATGCGCCGGTCGCGGCGGCTGTGAAGTAAAGGATCGAACATGCTTTACAGGAAAAACCTCCCGGGTTGGGAACGCGCGCTGCGGACAGTCGCGGGAGCTCTAATGATCGCATGCGGGTTACTGGCGTTGAAGGGGATGCCGCTCGGCTATCTGGTCGCCTGCGTTGGGGTCGTAACCTTGATAACCGGCTTCGTCGGCTACTGCCCGGCGTGCGCGTTTGCAGGGCGCAAGCCGCCCGCCTGATGGCAAGATTTCCGGCCAGTATGGTTGCGTCGGCGAGCGCAGGGGACAGGGTCTCAATCGACGCTCTCCTCGCGCTCGCCCAACCCGACATCCGGCGTTATGCGCGCCGGAAATGTCGCACCGCGAGCGACGCCGAGGATGCGGTGCAGGAAACGCTGTTTGTGCTGTTCAGACATTTCTCGGCGCTTCGACGGGTGGAGTCATTGTCGGCCTGGCTTTTCGTGGTCGTCTACCGGCAGTGCATGCGGCTCGCTTCGTTCATCATGCCGCTCGCGGTCGACGTTGCAGATGCCGACCGCGAGGGACGCTTGCGCGACACGCCCGATGCCGAGCTGCGCATCGATCTCGCCCAGGCAATTCAGTCGCTGCCTCAAAATTACCGCGACGTAATCTTGCTGCGCGACGTTGAGGAGATGACGATCGATGAGATCGCCAGCCAGCTCGCTTCAACTCGCGAAAGCGTGAAGGCGCGCCTTAACCGGGCGCGCTCGATGCTCCGCGAATACCTGCTCGATTAGCTGAAAGGATCCAGCTCATGTTTGCCAGCAAGACTTTTGTTGAACATCTCGCGCGCGGCGTTGCGGGCATTGCTCTCATCGTGGCGGCGGGCAACCTCGGAGGTCAGATGCCGGTTCTTCAAGAGCAGCCCAAAACCACCCAACACGGCTGAGCCAATTGCCAAGACTGTGAGCGCGGCGGTCAGCCAGCGTGCACGGACCCGCAACGCGCGCATCTCTGCCTGTTCATACTGCGCCTCGGCACTTTCGCGCTTCACGGTGAATGCGACAACGCTGTCGATGTTGGCGCGGGCTTGCGGTTGCGCCATATGTGGCACCAATTGTTCAAGCTCGCTTGCGACGTCGCGTTCCCGCGCCTGCTCGCGTTCATTCTCTGCGGGCAGCCTGCTCTCGATATCGGTCAGCCTACGGTATTCGATCAGACCGGCCCGTGTAGCGCGCTCATCATTAGCGAGCATCGCGGTTCGCGCCGCCAAAATCGCACCAAACTGGGCTTGAGACAATTCGCCGCGTCTGAAATGCGTGTCGGCATTGTCCATTGTCATCACAACAGCCGCGGCAAGACCCAAAATAGCAAGCAACAGTCCGAACATGCCCAAAAGCGCGGCATGACGGGAAGTCGCGATTGATATCATAGGGTCGTCATTCCGAGGGGTCGGTCGGCGCTGCAATACGCTACGTCGTCGTCAAGCGCCAACACACCTGTTTCGCGATTTCGTCTAACTGGGAACGGATGATACCAACGATGCGCGGTCCGCCGCCAGAATTGCTTTGATTTGGCTTGACCAAGGGTCTCGATACTCGCCTCGCACCTTGCCTACTTGAATTCAGATGCTCGCGGTGTGAACGGGTCCGAGAAGAATGAAGGTAAACCAATGGCAACTGACCGAGCGACACAGGATGACAGGCTCAAGCGGCCTCATTCCCTGCGCAGATTCCACACTCGCGCTTTAGCGGTCGCCCTGTTCGTGCCGACGCTCCTGCTCATCAGCTGTAAAAAAGACCCTTTGACATCCGATACGCTCGTCAACGGATCGTCAGCTAAGACAAGCGTAACCCGAGAGACAGCCGTGGTTGATTCATTGACGCAAAATCGCGGTCTTCCGTCCACGACAGCAGAATCCTCGCCTAGAAAACTGCCGGATTCGGCGCCCGACAGTGTCGAACGAGCGATGGAAACGCTACATCGCGCAGTAGCCTACATTCAGACGGATAAACTCGCAGATTTACGTCCCTTGCTGACCGACGCGGCCCAAGCGCAACTGACAAAGGCCGGTGGCGACGCTTTTCTGCGGGGCTACAAAGGCGCTCGGGTGGAGTTTGCACCGGCAGCCGCGATTGACAGCGCGCATCAGGTCGCCAGCACGCTATTTCGCGTACACCTCGCGAATGGAGCGCCCGACCTGCGTGTTGGCAAGGCGACGCTGCGGCGGACAAGCGGCCCGACTTCGGCCTGGCAAGTGGACTCAATCAGTGTGAGCGACACCGTGGCGCCTCACGGCAAACTTTGATCTTCCTGCCCGTGTCAAACCGACACAAATTTTACCATAAACAATCTGAATGTTTTTTCAGGTTGACGCTTCCCACATTTGGGGACCATCTTGTTAACCAGACCGCGGACGGTTGGGGATTCGCCTAGTGGTGGGGAAGCAATTTGCGAACGATTAACTTTATGCTGGCTGCGAGCGTGCTGTCGCTCGGACTGGCGTCCGGCGCACACGCAACTGTGATTCTCGGCAGCTCGTCGGACCTGAAGGACGAGTATGTCGACCTTGAGCAGCGCGAATACGTCGCGCCGGTTGCCAGCGATTTCACGTCTGGCGGCTCGGCTGCCGTGCCGCTGCTCGCAGGAAGTATTGGCACACAGCGCCAGTCGCCGGCTTTTGTCCCGAATGGCGTCGTGGTGAAAAGCTTCGAGGGCATCAGCCAATATGACGTTGCCAGTTATTCGCGCAATTTCATCCCGCCGGACACGATGGGTGCGGTCGGAAAGACGCAGTATTCGGAATTCGTCAACGGCGGCTTTGCCGTGTTCGACAAGTCCGGCACGGTCGTCAAAGCGATTTCAGACGTCGCTTTTTGGAACGCGGCTGGCCAGACCAGCGCCAATGGCGACACTCGTGTGATGTACGACAAGTCAGCGGACCGTTGGATCGCGTTGTCGTTTGCGTCGAGCGTCGCGAACATCCAGATCGCGGTTTCTGACACCGCGAATGCCGCTGGCACATGGAAATCGACCGTGTTCACCGGCTTTGCTGGCGGAACCGCGGACTATCCGACGCTCGCGCTTGACGACAGCGCGGTGTATATCGGGACCAACAATTTCAACTCGGCGGGCAGCTTCCGCGGCACGACGCTGAACGTAATTCCGTTGTCGAGCCTGGTCAGCGCCGCCGCGCCGACGACGGCTGGCCTTAAGCAGTTTGTCACACCGTACAGCCCCACCACCGGCGGGGTTGATGGTGGTTACGCCATTCAGGGCGTCAACCAGAGTGGAAACGGCACCAACGGTAAGGTTGCTGCGGTGTCGCTTTTCTATGCTGCCCTCGCAACGTGGGACATCACCAATGCGGGAACGCCTGGAGCGGCGCGGGTCAACGGCGCTTATGTCGATGGGACGGCCGACTATGACGGCAACGATGCCGCTCGCCAGCCCAATGCTCTGCCGGACGTAAATCCCAATCCGCCGACGAGCGGCAATTACTTTCCGAGCAACGACCGGGTCATCGACACGCTCGATGATCGGGTCGGATCGAGCGTTTATGAAGTGAATGGGCGCATCTACACCGTGCACACCGTGACACCGACTGGCGGCGATCACACCGTCGTCCGTATCGATGTCATCGACGCCGCGACCAACACCGTGTTGGACGAGCACGACATCGGCGATGCGACCCACGATTTTTGGGAAGGCTCATTGGCAGTCAACAACCTGGGTCAGGTTGTCGTTGCCTACAATCGCTCGGGCTCAAACGCGGCGGATGGCAAAATCAGCTTCCTCGCCACGACTTACAGCACGGGCGTAACCGGAAAACTGACTCAGCGTGGGGCCACTCAACTGCTCCAGGTCAGCGCGGTGGACGACTACCACAACGGTTCGGTCGATGGGCAGGTCGCGTCGGGCCGTCAGCGTTGGGGCGATTATAGTGCCGTTTCGCTTGATCCCAGCGATAGCAAGAGTTTTTGGGTCGTCGGCGAGTTCGCTCGCGAATATAACGATGGTACCGACCATCCCGGCGGCACCGGTGGCTCGCGCTGGGGCACCTGGATTTCGCAAATCAGCCTGAGCACGACAGCGGTCCCTGAACCGTCGCAATGGGCGCTGATGTTCTCGGGCTTCGGCCTTCTTGGCGGCGTGGCCCGTCGCCGGCGTGCCGCTTTGAAGGTGACCTACGCCTAAATACGAAGGTGGCCGGGAGCGTCCCACACACGCTTTCCCGGCCATTAGGAGGCTTGCCGCGCTTACCAGTGCGGCAAGCCTTTTCGTTGCAGCGGCGCCTGTTCATCTAAAGTTGAAAACGCCTGCTTGGGACAGTTGGAGCGGACCGGGCATCAGCTTTACTCAGGTCGCCGGATTCGCCGACATTCAGCTCGATTGTGCGATGATCCGGGCGCCACTGCCGCATGGTCTTCCGCCAGCGGGCAAGTTCGTTTTGGAAGGTGACCGGCAATCTGCGCATCCGGGCCCACAACTTGTTGAGAGCGCCAACGGCCATTCGAATGCGGTCCCGGCCCACATCATGGGCAAAATCGCTGGCAAACGGTTGCTGCTGTCGATCATGTCGCCTGGCATAAAGAAGGCGAATTATATTTTGGTCCACGGCGGCGGCCCTGGTCCCTTCCGCTGCCTGTAGCCGATGATGTTTGCACGGCGGATCGAACTCCAGGACGACCAACCCAACAAACGGTCATGGTGGCTGGATGATCTCGATCGGGCGGCCCACATCGCACAGAGGCTCGACCGGCAAGTCGATGGCTGGCTGAGCGGATTCGAGCTTCCACAGCCGGTTATCCGCATACTCATCGCCCTACACCAGTCGCCGGGAACGCCGCAGCGTGTGATCGGCGAGCAAATAGACATGTCGCCACCCCAGATCAGCCGCAACGTCAAAGATCTGATCGAGCATGGCCTGATCGACGTGGATCAATCGTTCTCGGAGCGCCTTCGTGTCCTGAGATTGACCTACGCTGGGCAGCTTCGGGCACGCGAACTCGTAAACGCGCGCAAGGCTGCCTTCGCTGCCTCTATTGACGCCATCGCGGTTTAGGATCGCCCGCTCGTCTTGAGCATGGCGCGGTTTCAAAGGGTGCCAGGTTCGGAGGGTGAGAAGCCTACGATGTCTCCGCTTGGTCCTAAAGACGCAATATTTTTGTTTAATTGGATTTTAGCTGCACTCCCCACAAGCCTTACCAATCAGCCTCAGTTTTTAGCATTTGCGAGCGGCACTCTTTCCGACGCACTGGCGCGATGGCCGGTGTTCAATGATAGCGCTGGAGTGGCTTTGCGGGATGCCGACGGCAGCATCGTAGCAGCCTGCGCTATCATAGCCGATCCGACGGCCAACTCGGCAACATTGGCCGGCCCTTTCGTCGAGCCAGGCTATCGTCGGAGAGGGCTGGCGACTCTAATGCTGGAAGAGTGCCAATCAATTTGCGTGCGACAAAACATCGTTGAACTAACATCGTGCATTCCCACCCGCGACTGCAACATGTGCCGTTTCTTGCTCGCTGCGGGGTTCGAGATCGACCGGAATGCCAAAGCAATTGTCGAACTTGGCAGCCGAGCTTGGGAAACGCTGAAGCGCGATCTCTGAGCCCTTTGACTATATTGAAGTCAAAATTTCGGCCGGCAACCTGATAGGATAATAGGGAGCCTGCCAACGGCTAATCACAGTCAGGGAAAATCATGGGACATCCGCAATAAAACTCATTGAGTGGCGAAATCTAATGTCAGCTAACCACCCAATAACGCAAATTTGCCCGAAATCTGGTCGCATCAAGAAGCTGCTAGGCGGTTTCGATCAGTTCCGACCGGTCGGCTGGGTGCTGTCAATCTAATGCGAACTCGTCTCCAAACGATGGTGGTCAATCTTCGAGCGCAGCATATCGGCCGCAAACATTGGGCCAAATCTGTTCCACCATTGACGCACTGTCTCGTGGCAAATGTCGATGCCGCGCTCGAACAGATGGGGTGGTTGCCGCCCTCCCCAGACGGCATCGCAATGTGCCAAAGTGTGGTGTTTACAGCTACTCAGCGGAAAGGACGGCAACCGTGACGAAGGATATTATGATTGGGGTAGATC